>JAFVBU010000228.1 GCA_017479805.1 Ruminococcus sp. | reverse complement strand
TATTACTTTGGCAATTAAATATCGATAATTATTTCGTCGGTCAAGCCGAGGGAGGTGCTTGCTAAACAGCCGTAAAGCATAGCTACGCTTGCTTT
The DNA here is from genome assembly GCA_017479805.1 of Ruminococcus sp. Lineage (GTDB taxonomy): Bacteria > Bacillota > Clostridia > Oscillospirales > Ruminococcaceae > Ruminococcus. The sequence continues at coordinate 3,904 of JAFVBU010000228.1, read as the reverse complement.
ACTACCTTGTCAGGGGGACGCTGTCCCCCTCGCTCACCCCCTGCCAGAGAGGTCTACACCTCTCTGGACTCTGGTATAGTGCGGCTTCGCCGCTTTTTTATAGATATTTTATTGCCCATTAATAAACAACGGCTAATAAAAAAATTACCTAATTCATCTAACCTATACTTGCTGATTGAACCCAACCGCAGATTCAACCTGTGGTTGAGTTTTTTCTAATGTATTTCGCTTGAATTCAACCTGATGTTGTGATATAATATACTTGTAAAGCGAACGGAGAATGTGAGGTGACTTATGGATAAGAAAAACATTTTCAGAATGAACCTCGTCAAGCGCCGAAAGGCTCTGGGGCTTACTCAGGAACAGCTTGCTTCACGGCTCAATGTCTCTCCGCAGGCTGTGTCAAAATGGGAAAATTCAAGCTATCCCGACAGCGAACTGCTCCCCAAGATAGCACACGAACTGAATATCTCCCTCGATTCCCTTTTCGGGCTGAACATCGAAAACAGCGAAAGAGATATCGAACAGCTTGTGAACGACGAAATGAGAAGCACTCCCCCCGAGAAGCGCACCGAGCTTTTCATGAAGCTGATGTACTCCGCAATATTCGCCTGCAACCCCAATACCGACACTACGGGCAGACTTAAAGACAAATACGAGCATGAGACTTTTGCAGGACTCAAATCCGATGATGCCATATCCCTCGCCCGTCTGAACAAGGACCTGCGCTACTTCTTCTTTCTGGAGATACCCGAAAACGGCGTAAATTCCTACTTCGGCGATACCACCAATATGGTGCGGCTGTTCAATACCCTCGCCGATGAGGACGCCATAAGGATAATAACCTATCTGGGTGCGAGCACAAGGAACAAGATGTTCTCTGTTGCTGCTGTTTCGGAAAATTTAGGCATTCCCGCAGACAAGGTGCAGTATATCATCGACCGCCTTGACAGATTCGGTCTTGTGTGGCGCATGGCGGCTGATATCGACGAGCAGACCGTCATTCTCTACGGCTACACCCATCACCATATGATAACCTTTATTCTGGTACTGGCAAAGGCTATCACAAACTATATCAAGTATATCGAACCGTCCATCGAGAACTGGGAGCACGGCGCTTTCAGAAGAAACGACGGATGTGAAGATAAGATAGTTCCGCCTGTAAGATGGTGGAACGACAACGAGATATGAATAAAGCCGATAGCTTAAGGCATTAGTTATATCGGCTCACAACTAAAAAACAGGAGGAATTAAACATGAAAAAACCAACCGCATTTCTCGCAGCCCTCGCCCTCTCAGGCTGCACACTCACCGCTCCGTTCAGCAGTATCCCCTACACCAACGCAGAGGGAGGCTTCGACATTAACATCACTGTTGACCTCAAAGGCGAACGCAAGGAGATATCCCCTCTCATCTACGGCGTTAACCAGTACACAACTGCGCTCAAGGATGTAAAGACTACTGCTGTTCGTCAGGGCGGTAACCGTATGACAGGCTACAACTGGGAGACTAACGCTTCCAACGCAGGTTCTGACTGGAAGCACAGCTCTGATACAAATATCTCATCCTCTACAACTCCTGCCGATGCAGTAAAGACCCTTTCGGAAACTGCCGCAAAGTACGGTGTTGACTACAAAATGACAACTCTCCAGATGGCAGGCTATGTTTCCGCTGATATCGACGGCACTGTTACCGAGGCTGAAACTGCTCCCTCAAAGCGCTGGAATAAGGTCGAATTCACAAAGGGCACTCCTTTCGCTGACGAGCCCGATCTTACAGACGGCGTTGTTTACATGGATGAGTACGTGAACTATATCATCAAGAAGTTCGGCGATTCCCAGTCACCTACAGGTATTCAGGGCTACAGCCTTGACAATGAGCCTGTTCTCTGGAACGATACACACCCGAGAATCCACCCCGAGCCTGTTACCATCGAGGAGCTGAGCAAGAAGTCCATCGAGCTGGCTAAGGTGGTAAAGAAGCTCGACCCCAAGGCTGAGGTATTCGGTCCTGCACTTTACGGCTATACCGCTTTCGACCACCTCGACGATGATGATGAGCACACAGAATGGGAAACTGTAAAGGCTGAGAACAACTATCACTGGTACCTCGACAGCTACCTTGACGATATGAAGAAGGCTTCCGATGAAGCAGGCACTCGTCTCCTCGATGTTCTGGATATCCACTACTACTCCGAGTCCGCAAGAGGAAGCGTTGAGGACAGAGTTCAGTCCGTTCGTACTCTCTACGAGGAGGGCTTCTCGGAGAATAGCTGGATAGGTCAGTGGTGCATGGAGAACGTTCCGATACTCCCAACTATCCAGAAATCCATCGATACCTATTACCCCGGTACAAAGCTGGCTATCAGTGAGTACAACTTCAAGGGCGGCGACGATACATCGGGTACTATCGCACAGGCTGAGGCTTTAGGCTGCTACGCTGACAACGGCGTATACCTTGCAACCCTCTGGGGCGGCGAGCCTTTCATCCTCTCAGGTATCAACCTCTACACCAACTACGACGGCAAGGGCGGCTGCTTCGGTGACACTCTCATCCCTGCTTCATCCGAGGACGTTTCAAAGTCCAGCACATACGCTGCTGTAAACGCAAAGGACGATTCAAAGGTAACTGTTATGGTGACCAACAAGAACCTGACCGAGAGTGAGAACGCAGTTATCGACCTGAAAAATGCTGCAAAGGACTACAAGGCTGCTGCTGTTTACGCTGTATACGGCGACAAGGAGGATATCCGCCTGCTGGATATCGTAAAGGATGTTAAGGACAACAAGGTAAACGTTGAGCTTCCTGCACTTTCTGCCGCTATGGTAGTAGTTTCCGACGATGCCACAGCTTTCGACGGTCTTACAAAGACTGAGGATATCAAGGTCGAGACAAAGACTGAGACTTTCGACGATATCAAGTCAATGTTAAACAAGAACGGCTATGTTGAAGTGCCGATCTCAGATGCAAAGCATATCTCAAAGATCATAATCAATGGCAAGGTCACATCAAGCGCAGGTTCAGGATGGGCTACAGCAGGCTGTGCTGTATGCATAAACGCTAAGGACAAGGACGGCAAGGACTTCTGGACATACAAGGACTACAGCCTCCCGCTGGGCGACAAGTCATCTGCTACAGTAAAGTTTGACGGCACTCTTACCAAGACCACAGGCGAGGGCGACGATAAGGTATCAGAGGATATCGAGGCATACATCGCAGACGGCAAGGTCGAGCTCCAGAAGTGGTGGGACGCTTCCGAAAAGGGCGAAGCTGAGGGCGATGACACTATCGACGTTGAGTACACAAGCATTCAGGTAGTATACGAATATACCGACGGCGACGCACCTGCAACATCCACCACAACAACTGCAAAGACAACAACCACTACCACAACTACTGTAACTACTACAGCATCAACAGAAACATCATCCACAACAGCTAAGCCCGAGAATGTAGTTTACGGCGACGCAAACGTTGACGGCAATGTAAGTGTAGCTGACGCTGTACTCATCATGCAGTCAATTGCTAACCCTGACAAGTACGGCTCAAAGGGTTCGGATAAGTTACATATCACTGCACAGGGACAGATCAATGCGGATTGTTCAAATGTTGGTGACGGTGTGACAAATAATGATGCACTGGCTATACAGAAGTTTAAGCTGAATCTTATAAGCGAGCTTCCGGAAAAGAAATAAAACAAAACAAAACAAAAAAGCGGCGAAGCCGCAAAACACCGGGAGTCCAGAGGGATCACATCCCTTTGGCGGAGGGTGAACGAGGGGGGCAGCGCCCCCCTAAGCAGTAGTGAAACGGGCGAAGCCACGTTTCACGGCTGGTTCAGAACAACACACGGTCAAGCCGATGTTGGTGGAGGTTACTCCCCTCGGCTTGACCGTTAGTTCTT
>JAFVBU010000227.1 GCA_017479805.1 Ruminococcus sp. | reverse complement strand
ACTTCGTTGAGACCACAACTTATGTTGAGGATATCACTGTTCCTACTTCTACCACTACAACCGCTCTTGAAATGGATGAGATATACTACACACAGCCCGAGGGCAAATATCCCGTTCACTATCAGCAGCGTGTTCAGTACAGACTGGAAAAGACATTCACCGTTGACAAGATAGCTGATTACGGTATCTATGACGAAAACGGTACAAGATGGATATTCGATTCACGTGATTTCGATATCTACGATCTTGGCAAGGGCGATGTCATCAAGGTAAGCGGACTTTTTTCATACGGCATCGGCGGAGATGAATTCTGCTGCTATGAGGGCGGCTACGAAGTTGTTAAGTACAACGACAACTATGAGCAGTACGCACAGATAGAGATACTTGACGGCTTAGAGCACAGAATTGTTGACAAGAGACTTTCCCACTACGACCACATCGAGTACAAGCTGGAATTTGACGATGTAACAGTAGTGGACGTTAACGACAGAGAAACACTCACTCTCGACAACGGCTACAGAATAGGCTTCTGCCACACAAGCCCCGATCTGGAATTTGTTCGTGCAGGCGATCATATCAGCGTAAGCGGATGGTTCGTGAAGTTCGACGATATCGACCTGTTCGGCACATCCTACAGAAACTCCGACCCCGAGGGATTCGGAAAGTTCAAGATAATCTCAAGAGATACCGACTCCATCCACAAGGAGTGCGCTAAGCCTGCAAGCACAGGTATCACAGATATGGTAAACTTAGAGGATGTTGAGGTAACAGACGTTGCTGACAACGTTATAACTCTTGCCGACGGAAAGAAATACTCATTCAACCGCCTTGCAAGCCCTGATGTGGACTATGTTCAGAAAGGCGACAAGATAGACCTTATCGGAAAGTTCAAATACAACTGGACTACGGAAGTTTACGAGGGCACAACGAAGGCTTCCTTTGAGATAAAGTCACGCAAGATAAACGTTCTCCCCGAGAATAAGATAAAGAAAAATATAAAAATAGAGAACAAGAAGATAAAGATAGATTCATACAGAAATAACGTTTTCACTGACGAAAACGGCAGCAAATACTATATCGCACCTGAGAGCATTTTTGCTCCGCAGGAACTGAAAACAGGCGATACAGTTACAATTAACGGTACCTTCGATTTATTTGAGGATGAAAAGATATACGTTTCATACACAGCCACAATTGCCCTTGATGAGAATATCAAGCTCTCTGACAAGGCAGGCGATTCAAACGTTGACGGCGATGTTAATCTTGCGGATTCAGTGCTTATCATGCAGACCATTGCAAACCCTGCCAAGTACAACCTTACAGCTCAGGGCAGAAAGAATGCCGATATAGAGGGCAACAAAGACGGCATTACTGCAAAGGATGCTCTGAAGATCCAGCGTATCACTCTTAAATTAGAGGACTAAGCTGCATAATACTCATTTATTTAAATATCCCCTTTGTCATAATTTTTGCTATCCACAATTTTTCCCATATAGGGCATTGCTGTCCAAGTGCAGCAATGCCTCCCCCAATAATTTCATCTTATGATTTATTTTATATTCTCCCATGCTGTACGGCATGGGATTTTTTTCTTTTGAGTGTTGTGTTTTTTAAGGAAATGGTGTATAATTATAAAAACTATACTCGGCGCTACAGCAAAATATACAGGAAATGCGCCGTAGAAATTTCAAAGAACAAGGAAAACTTTTGAAAGCATACTGACGTATGGTGAAAAAGTTTGACGCAGTTATTTGGAATTTATACAAGCATTTATGGATATTTTGCTGTAGCGCCGAGTATATTATCGAAAGCAGGTGAACTATGAAAAGAACTGTTATTGCAGCGGCTTTGCTTATTTTCTCTTTGGCAGGCTGCGGTGTAAAGGATATGAAACAGGACGAGATCATGAGCTACCTTGAACGCCATTACGATCGGAGCTTTACTTTTATTTCCTCAGAAAAGGTCCCACGCTCACAGCGGAATTACTTAGACTCCCGCATTGAGCCTGCTGAAACCGTCGATGACGTCAATAGCGCTGATGATATCGTGGATGTGTATGAGGACGAAAAGGGCTTGCAGTTCCATGTATGGCATTATCTCAAACACGGCGTTGTCGGCTCATGGATGGTGGAGGACGACTACTCCGTGCAATGGCTCATGTCACAGCCCGAGCTTTATCAAAAGCTGGAGGATTCGCCATATAACTGCACCTACCACAACTACATAGGAAAAATCGAAAAAGACGGCGGAAATGTGGACAGAGCAGGCTTTACGCTGACTGTCTCAGAGCTTGAAGATATCCGACCTGCGGCTGAGCTTGCCTTTGAGGTCATCGGAAACGATGCCGCTATTCTGCCCGATCACGGCATTTATAAAAATAAGGACGATATCCGCAATAAAGGCTACTGGCAGGCACCTATCATCCCGTGGATCAATATTCAGACAGAAAACGGAGATACCCTTGAAAGCGTGAAATTCCGTACAGAGCAGATTCAGTGGACGACGGACAGGGAGAACTTTATCCGCTCCGCTGAATGTGAATATATCGCCTTAGCGAACAGCGGAAAGGTAAAAGAAAAGCTGACGGCTGAACAGAAAAAGCAGCAAATCGATGAGTATATCCCACTGTATAACGGAGATAAGGAAATTTGCAGACTGGAGCGGAATTACGGAAGCAAATACCGGATAACGGATTCCGTTCCGCTGGGCGAACGGCTTGAATTTGCCAATCTGAAAACTATCTGCGAAAGCTGCGGATATACATTCAAGCCGAAAGGAAATAAACTGTACATCACAAAGGGCAGCGACACCGTCCTTATCTCACGCCGAAGCGGTGAGGGCTACAATAGGAGCATTTTTGCCGTCTATAAAAACGATACCCCTTACATCACCGAGGGCGATATAGACGATGTGCTCCAGACCAACGAGTGCAGCCTTACAATTGCTGATTATCAAAACCTTTTCGGCATAACTATAACAGTGGACTATTCAAATCATACTGCCTGCCTGAATATAAAATGACCGCTGCTTTATGGGGGATTTGTGTAGTGGTTCGTACTTTTTATCGGAGGAAACCTTTCTGAGGAAAGGTTCTCACCCGAACCCCCTTCCAAAGACTTTCTGTGTTAAAATTTTTGCCCCTGATAGGGCGCACTGTACAACTTCCGAATCTGGAAATACTTTGGTGCGCCCTATCAGGGGCAAAAATTTAATAATGAAAGTTTTAGGAAAGGGGGTTGGGGCAGACTCCCCACGGGGTGGGGAGATGTCAGCGTAGCTGACAGAGGGGACGGGTCGCTGTTAGCGAGAACCCTTTTTCAAAAGGGTTCTTCCCCAATAAGAACTACAAATTACTACACAAATCCCCCGTAAAACAGTGACCGCCTTTATTCTGTCAGCCTACGGCACATAACGATATAATCGAATGTATCGAGGACGCCGTCGTCAACGAAGTCTGCGGCTTTCCAGTTCTTTATATCTGCCGAGGGCTTGCCGAGAAGCCAGCTTCTCATTGTTACCGCATCAGCAACGTTGAACTCGCCGTCGCCGCTGATATCGCCTATCACGGGCTTTTCTTCATTCTGCTGCGGTTCGCCGTCGGCAGTCAGCACCTCCTTTATCTCCTTTATATCAAGGCAATAGCGCCAGATACTGCCGTCCTTGCGGAGGAGGAACATATAGCTATAGCCTGTTTCCTTGTCCGATCTGCGTGTGAGCACCCTTTCGATACCGCTCATGGAGAAGTGCGTGTCGTGCCATTCTATCGTCAGCACATCGTCGTTGGATATCAGGCATACTGCCGCTTCCGATGCAGGGTCGTAGATACTCATTTTGTAGGAATCATAAGAGCGGTAGCTGTATTCAGTCGGCTTGTACTCCCCTGTTACTTCAACTTCCTCGCCGCTGAAATTGTAGTACTTACCGTCAAGGGTCTTGTAGCAGCGCTCCATGCCGTCGGCTGTATTGTAGTCCCCTACCTTTTCAACGTTCTCGCCTTTCTTTATTACATCCGCTTTTCTGCTGACAGTGCTGACTACCCAGAGCGTATCGTTTTCGTCGATGAACATACTGCTCCATGTCCACTTCGGGTTCATTATACCTGTTGGTGTGAGTATAGTCTCGACCTTGTTATTGTTATCGACGTTATAATAATACCAGACAACTTCTCCGTCCTTTGAGATATAGAACTCCTCTCCCTTATCGGCAAATTCCTTGAAATCGTCTGCTATTTTGTAGACCCACGGCAGCTTGTCTATCTTGTACGGCACCCAGAGCTGACCGTCCTTTGTTACGGCACGTTCATGCTCTATGCTCTCAAACTTCTGATCGGGCACAGGTTCTTTGTTCACATAGAGCGTGCCGTCGGTTTTCAGCAGAAGATCGGTGGTATAGCTCTGATTATAGCTTGCCTTGGACGATGCATAGCTGAAGTCCTTTACATCCTTGTCAACGACCTTGATATCCTTTCCCTCTATGCCGTAGAGAATGCCGCTGCGGAGTATGCCGTAAGCCTTGTCCCATGAAAGTATATCGGACTTGCTGTCCGCCGATGTGTCATGAAGCTCAGGCGAATAAACATCCTGCTCGGTAACTGTGATATGCCCCTTGAAGCGCTCCTCGCCGTCAACGATAACGTGGTAATCGGTCTCGCCGACGGAAACTCCGTATATTCCTCTGATCGGTCCGAAAGCAGAGTTGTAGAAACCTGCGTTCTCGGCAACAGACTCGTCATCTATCACTACCTTATATTCATGCTTCCAGAGGATATTGTCGGGATATGCGCCTATCTTTGACTTGAAGCCTTTCTCGACCGTAACGTCGGGGCACCGCATTACTGCCAGCCGCTTATCAAGGTCTATCTGCGGCATCCCCGTTATCTCGCAGATATCAAGATCAAGCTCCTTGATAAAGGATATATCGTCTATCGGTACCTTATTCAGAAACAGGTCGGTAAGTGAATCCATCTCTTTCAGCACCGAGAAGTCTGTTATCTCGCCGTTATTTACAAGCACTCTCGTACACTTGTCCAGCTCCGCAAGCCATGATATATCTTCAACTCCCGTAAGGTCAAGGCTTATGAGGTCAGCCTCTTTAAGCTCATCCATCGTTATGACATTGTCGCTGTTCTTGTCGTACTTCCATGAGACCTCCATGAGCTGATCGTAGGCAGCTTTTCCGATATCGGCAGGCACAGCCTCCTCGGTTTTCTCTGCACTTGCCCCAATGGGTGCAGTTCCCAGAAGCACTGACAGTCCCATCATAGCTGCAACTAATTTTTTCATATAAACATCCTCCTATACCATTAGTATAATAGCAAACACCCTTTCCCGTTGGTATTTTTACCATACAGTACAGGGTGTTTACTAATAGTATATCACTTTAAATATCAAAAGTCAAGATATTTTCCAAATTATTACGAATATAATAAGTAGAGATACTGCATTTTATCCGCACGCCCCATTACAAACCGTTATAAGAAAAACCTATTGCTGATAATTCTTTTTTTGCATTAGACAAACCGAGTTTTCCGATGTATAATATAGACATACCAAATGAAAGGACAGAGATGAATGAAAAGTATGCAGAGTTTGTTCCGAATGCGATGTTGTAACAGATAACAGGCAGGAACAACATATGTCATCAACACACGAATAGTAAAAATGAAAAGAATGAAAGGTCGAATTTGAAATGAATAATAAGTATAAAATTGTATCCGTACTCGCTGCACTGTCACTCCTCACAGGATGCGGTGCTCTCAATAACAGCTCCTCAGAGCAGGCTGCTTCAAGCAGCGAGGCAGCAACCACAGAAGCTGCTGCAACTGAGGAAGAAACAACAAAGGACTGCTGCTCCGACGGCGACAAGGATTGCTGCGAATCAGAGCCTGCTGACTGCTGCGGTGACAGCGCTGAGGCTGTTGCTTCCGAAACTCTCAGCCCCGAAAAGACTGATATCAACATCGGTCACCTCAACTCCACCGCTCACCTGCTTGCTTTCGTTGCTAAGGAGGAGGGCTTCTTTGAGGAGGAGGGTCTTAACGTTACTCTCACACAGTTCTCCAGTGCTGCTGAGCTTGTAAACGGTATCGAGTCCGACAAGCTGGATCTTGCTTTCATCGGCTCAGTTCCCACACTTACTTTCCAGAGCCAGGGACACGATGTTTCAATCTTCGGCGGTGCAATGACAAACGGTCACGGCTATGTTATCAAGCCTGAATTCACCGATGAGGACGAAGCAGGCGTTGAGATACTCAGAGGCAGAAACGTTGCTTCCGTAAAGAACAGCGTACAGGATGCAGAGCTTCAGATACTTCTGAAAAACGCACATATCCCGATCGGTGAGGGCGAGGACGAGGTAAATATCGTTTACTTCGACAGCCAGAAGGACGCTTACGCCGCACTTCTCAATGATTCCATCGATGCAGCTTCCGCTTATTCACCTTACACCTCACTTGCTTCATCACAGGGCTACAAGGTAGTTTACTACTGCGCTCACGAGGACGCTCTCCAGAATCAGCCTTGCTGCCGTCAGGTCGCTAAGACTTCATCACTCAGCCAGTACCCCGATACCTATACAGCTATCGAGCGTGCATTCATCAAGGCTTACAAGTTCACTCAGACCGACCACGAAAAGACCATTCAGGATGTAAAGCAGTACATCGATATCGAGGACGATCTTATCAATGTTGAGCTGTACGACGGCTTTGCAACATCCTCACCAGACCCCGACAAGCAGGGTACTATCGCACTGAAAAACACCATCGTTGAGCTTGGCTATACCGAGGATTATGATATAGAGCCTCTTTACAATACAGCTATCTATGAGAGAGCTCTCAACAGCATCCTTGCCGAGGACAACGACGAAATCTATAATTCTTTACAGGAGCACTTCAATGACTACGAATAAAATAGAGATAAAAAATCTCACTGTCAACTATATAGAGAACCGACGCAGCTTCAACGCTCTCCATGACGTTTCTTTCGGCGTAAAGAACGGCGAATTCGTCAGCGTTATCGGAGCAAGCGGCTGCGGCAAGTCCACGCTTCTCAGCGTACTTGAAGGACTTCGCCAGCCCGTAGGCGGTT
>JAFVBU010000226.1 GCA_017479805.1 Ruminococcus sp. | reverse complement strand
TCCTTGTGCTTTTCATTTACTTCAGCGACTATAACAGCTGCTGCGGAAACAGCAGCAACGCAGCCGATAGCAATGATCGCTGCGTATTTATTCGCTGACATTGTTGCAGCAGAGCTGCCGATCATTGCAGCCGTTTCGTAAGCAGCAGTAGCTGCCGATGAAAGCATCAACACCGTAAAAATGGCTTTGATAAGTCCGCTGTCTGTATTACCTATCGCAGAAACAACATCGTCAGACTGAATAGTCGGTTTTGTGTAAAGCTTTGAAGATTCCTGTAAAAGCTCAGAGTTATTTGAAATATACTTTATGAGCATATCATGCACAGCAGGCTGAACCGTTACACTACACCCGACCATTTTCTCAACAAAATCCCGGCAGGCGGCTACGACCTGTTCTGCTTCCCATTTCTTCATCTCCGACGGAGCGTCCTTTGTATAATTCAGTCTGAACTGATATTTATCTGTCGGAGGTACATCGACCGTCCTCTGTGCTGCGAGCAAGCCGTTCTTATTGGCAGTCACAGTCAGACCCTTAGCTATTTCATATGCGCTGCCGCCTTCAAAGGATATGAGCGCAATGAGTCCGTCCTCAAATATATAGGGGTGGTCGGTCATAAATGCCTGTGCATCGTCAGCGGTCAAAGCCCTATCAAATACTACTACTGTATGAAAGTAATGACTGCTTATCATATCAGCCGCCTTCTGACTGCCTCCTATTTTGAGATCTCCCTCTTTATTTCGTTTAAAAGCTGCCGTTATTTCCTGCTTTTCACCATTGATATATGCGATGACCTTACTGCCTGTAGAGGATAACAATATATCCGTCCAGACATAGTCCTGTATCTCACAACTGAATGTATATTCGTCAGAACCGAATATAGCAGTAAACTTTGTTTTTCCATTTTGCTTATCGGCTGCAAGAGCGATCTTATCCTGATCGTTCCATTCACCGTTTATCCAAAGCAGCTGTCTGCCATTCGCTGATGGTCTTATATAGACCTTTGTATAAACAGAAAACTGCCCGCTATCAAAGCCTCCGGGAGCGACATCTTCTGAATTTTGAATATACAGATAGCTTCCCTCAGCGGGACAGTAAACATCTACAAGATCCATGCAGGCACAGCCGCCGTTTATCTTAGCTTTAATATCTGTTTTGCAAAGATCGGTTATGCTTTCCTGAGTAAGATCAAGAAATGCGCTCAGTTCCTTCATATCAGCAGAGCGATATTCCGAAGCCATGAAATACTTTCTAAAAACGGTCTCATCAAGAACAGACGAATATATGCGCAGAGAGCGTATGTAACCGGTAAACTCGGCTCCTATCAATATATCATTTGCATTGGTGATCTTTCCCGACATATCGGCCTCACCGATCATGTTCCCGTTTATGAATATGCTGACGGTCTTTCCGTCATAGCCAAAATACAGATTGACCCATTGCTTTTCGGGTATGCCTACTGCGGAGCTTCTGAGAGAAATTGTATTTTTGCCCGGAAGCCTTAAGATCACCTTATCCTGTGAAATACCGATACTAAAGCCGTCCTTCTGAGATACTATCTCGCTGCCGTTGTCCTCTATATATAGCCACATATCAAAGGACAGGATATTCCCGTTGAATTTAGTTCCGCTTACTGAAATATAGTTTCCGTAGTCTGTTGAATTATCTATCCTGTACGCGGTATAGGCATTTTTTATCATATTTTGCATACTCTCACCTCCGCTTTAGCGAACGGTCAAGCTCCTGCACAAGAGCTTTCATTTCCTCCTGATAGCCCTCTAATTTTTCAGGTCTGTTATTAGGGCTGTCTAAGCTTTCACATTTGTTTTGCCGTTCAAAATCTCCGGCAAATATACCCTCTGCAATGATGGCATCATCAATATCTATGCTAAAGCTATAGACCTTGTCATTGTAGTCACAGTAATGCAGCTCTGCAATTCTCTCCGCTCCTGATACAGTCAAAAGCACATCACTTGCCGAAAGCTTATCGGCAGCCTTCCAGCCGCTTTCTGTCAGAACAGGATGTCCCTTTGAAAGCAGCAGCTTGTGTCCCTGATAGGTTCCGATAACGATCATTTTTTGTTCTTCTCCGGTAACAATGCCTGTCACCCTTGCAGTTCCGGTTCTTGTGCGGACAGTATCGCCCTCCCTGACAGTCTCGACCGGTATCGCAGTTCCGTCCGACATGATTATCATAGTCCCTTTTGCAAAACAGCCCCATTGAATATTCAGGGGCTTGATACGCATATATGAGGGATCTTTATGGTCGATAGGCGCACTGGAGATCACTATAGGGACATATATGCCGCTATCGGTAGTGACGTACATTTTACAATAAAACTCGGTATTATCAGCAGCGTGTATTTCAGAAGATATCAGCCTGTTATGCCAATTTACGGGGAATCTCCATGAAAGCGTATGGCCTTTTATTTCCCACTTTATTTCGTCCCAATATTTCGTATTGAACTGTGCTGCACCGTTATTGAAGATCAGATGCAGCATAAAGTCACTATTTTTGTTGACCCCTACAGGTGTAAATTTATCCTGCAATGTGACCTCGCCTGAAAAGTCAAGGTTTACTTCGACATCATATAAGCCGCTTGAGACATTGTTATAGTAGTAGTCGCAGTCGCCTGTTCTGTAGTTATAGAAGATCGTGGTATGCGAGGCACTTTTATTACGAGGCATCGGATCGTTTACTATGAGCTCTTTCACCAGCGTGCTTGCGCCGATCATCTTCATGACGACTGTTTTCTGAGTTTCAACCTCATAATAGGACTGACCGTCTTTATCTATCACAGTACGATAAAAGGTTGATGACGCTAAAAATTCATACTGCTGATCCATAACGAGCTGAGAGGAAGGAACATCAGAAAATCCCGTTAAATTGTGGCTGTTCTCACCTGATACCGCAAATCCGTCAAGAGAATGATCATGGGTAATATCGTGAAGATCACCTATGATGACAAGCGATTTGTTTTCCCTGACCATAGACATTACAGAGGAGGTATATGTACTGGTAAAAAGATCAAAATTCAGAGTACGGATACCGACCGAATCGATCTTGCCAAGGATATCGCCTGAGTCATCTTCGTGAATGATCGGAGCAGTTGTTATACCGTTGGCGATATTTTTAGCCCTTTCGCTCGAACGGAGCAGCATCTTGTACACCTCCGGATAGGATCTTTTTAATCTATCCTCACCGCCGAGCTGCGTCATAATATGTTCCATTTCTCCCGGAATAGCCAAATTATGATAGTGCTTTACTGTATCGTCTTTTTCATTTTTCAACCGCATGATCATCCCTCCAATCTTATCTCTTTGTATTTCTTTAATTATCTTACCTTTTAAGTTCAGTCTCTTCTGAAAATATCTCTTTACTGTTTTTTACAATTAGTATTATATCTTCATCGTTCAAATGGATAGTCAACTTGTTTTCATTTATTTCCATTGATTTAATACGAAATTTATCAATGATATATGAGCCGTCAATTCGATAAAAGCTGCCTTCGTCCTTTATCTGACCCTTGTGACCGAGAATATACTCAGTCCGAGGTGTTTTGATTTGCGTTACATAGTAATCGGTTATCTTTATATCCTCATTCAAGCCTATTACCTCTCCGCCCTCATCGGATTATTCAGAAAATCCTCATAAGCCAGCCTGATACCGTCCTCTAACTCTGTCTTGTAAGTCCAGCCAAGCTTTGTGGCCTTACTAACATCAAGCAATTTCCGAGGTGTGCCGTTAGGCTTGCTTGTATCCCACTCAATTGCACCCTCATAGCCCACGACCTTTGCTACAAGCTCTGTCAGTTCCTTGATGGTCAGCTCCTTGCCTGTGCCGGCATTGACAGTCTCATCGCCCGAATAGTTATTCATAAGGAACACACAGAGGTTTGCGAGATCATCAACATAGAGGAACTCTCTCAACGGAGAACCGTCGCCCAAGCAGGTAACGGTGGTCTTCCCCTCGACCTTTGCTTCATGGAAACGTCTGATAAGGGCGGGCAGAACGTGGCTATGCTCCGGGTGGTAGTTATCATTAGGACCATAAAGATTGGTAGGCATGACGCTGATATAGTCAGTTCCGTACTGACCGTTGAGGTACTCGCAGTATTTCAGTCCCGAAATTTTCGCCAGCGCATAAGCCTCGTTAGTCTGCTCCAGAGCGCTGGTCAGCAGACAGCTTTCCGGCATCGGCTGGGGTGCCATTCGGGGATAAATACAGGAAGATCCCAGGAACTCCAGCTTCTTGCAGCCGTTCTGCCACGCACTGTGAATAACGTTCATTTCCATTATCATGTTGTCATACATAAAGTCAGCTTTAGCAGTGGCGTTGCCCATGATACCGCCGACTTTAGCAGCAGCAAGGAAAACATACTCCGGCTTTTCCTCTGCAAAGAACTTCTCCACAGCGTCCTGACGGGTGAGGTCAAGCTCCTTGTGGGTGCGGGTCACGATGTTGGTGTAGCCCTGTTTTTCAAGCTCCCTCACGATGGCAGAGCCGACCATTCCCCGGTGACCTGCGACATATATTTTTGCGTTCTTTTCCATCATGTCAGTTCGCCCCCTTCATTGCCTTCTCTCGCTTTGCAAGTTCTCTGTCGTGCTTCGCCATGATCTCGACAAGCTGCTCATAACTTGTGGTCTGTGGATTCCAGCCGAGAACGGTCTTGGCCTTAGTCGGGTCGCCCCAGAGGTTGTCAACATCAGTGGGTCTGAACCATGCAGGGTTTACGCAGACGAGCATTTTGCCTGTTTCTGCGTCATATCCCTTTTCATCAAGGCCTGTCCCCTCCCAGCGGATAGTGATGCCATTAGCAGCAAAAGCTTTTTCGGTAAAGTCACGGACAGTGTGCTGAACGCCTGTTGCGATAACGAAATCGTCCGGCTCCTCCTGCTGCATAATGAGCCACATACACTCAACATAGTCCTTTGCATAGCCCCAGTCACGGAGACTGTCCATATTGCCAAGCTCGAGGTGATCCTGCAAGCCCTCGGCAATTCTTCCGGCAGCAAGGGTGATCTTTCTGGTTACGAAGGTTTCGCCACGTCTTTCCGATTCGTGATTGAACAGAATGCCGTTCACAGCGAACATTCCGTAAGCTTCACGATACTCCTTAATCATCCAGAAGCCGTACTGCTTTGCGACAGCGTAGGGGCTGTAAGGGTGGAAAGGCGTGGTCTCCTTCTGAGGCACCTCCTCCACCTTGCCGTAAAGCTCTGAGGTGGAAGCCTGATAGATCTTGCAGGTCTTTTCCAGCCCCAGCATTCTCATAGCTTCCAGCAAGCGGAGCACGCCGATAGCGTCAACATCGCCGGAATATTCGGGAACATCGAACGACACCTGAACATGGCTCTGAGCAGCAAGGTTGTATATCTCGTCGGGCATGACTTCTTTGATAATTCTGATAAGGGAAGTGGAGTCGGTGAGATCACCATCATGGAGCTTTATCTTATCAAGGATATGCTTGATACGCCCAGTGTTGGCAATGCTGGCACGTCGGGTTATTCCGTGTACTTCATAGCCCTTCTCCAGCAGAAATTCTGCCAGGTAACTTCCGTCCTGACCGGTGATTCCGGTGATGAGTGCTTTTTTCATATATGTATCTCCCTCTCAAATGTATTCAATTTCGTTCCAGTTGAGCGTCAGTCTGTTCAGGTCATCGTCAGCGATAGACCGACCGAACTGTATCTCGATAAACTCGATATCCGTTATCGCCTTTACAGCGTGCTTTGTGCCGGCTGGGATCCTGACTACCTGTCCAGCACCCATAAGCTGCTTTATGCCGTTGATTATCAGCTCCGCTTCACCCTGAAGCACCGTCCAGACCTCGTCTCTGGAATTGTGATAATGATAGCTCGAATTCATTCCGGCGAACAGCTTTATCTTTCTGGTGGTATTGAAAACTCCGTCCTTCTCGGTAACATCAATGACCTTGATAGTACCCCAGCGGCGTTCCTCATATCTCGGAGTTGCGTCCAGCTTGGCTACAACGTCCTTTATCCTTGTGGAAGAATTTTTATCCGAGATAAGTATTCCGTCAAAGGAAGCTACCACAACGATGTCTTTCGTACCCATTGTAACAACAGGCAGATCAAGTTCGTTGATAACGTGAGTGTTCTCGCACTCGTCGATCTTTGCTCTGCCGATAGCGTGGGAGTGCATCTCCTCAGTCAGGCTGTTCCAGGTGCCGAGATCCTTCCACATTCCGTCGAAAGCCACCGCTGACAGCCTGTCCGCCTTTTCAAGCACCTCATAGTCAAAGCTGATCTTTGGCAGCTTATCGTAGTTGTGGTACATCTCGTTGTAATCGGACGAGATACCATAGTTTTCGCACCTTTTGAGAATATCGCCTATCTTCAGACAGAACACACCGCAGTTCCAGACAGCGCCCTTTTCGATAAGAGCCTTTGCAGTTTCCTTGTCAGGCTTTTCTGTGAAGCTATCGACCTCGATATAATCGCCTTTGCTCTCTCTCGGCACGATATATCCGAATTTAGATGACGGATAGTCGGGCTTTGCACCCATAAGCGTTACTTCCGCATTTGACCTGTCAAGCACATTTGGCAGCTTTTTCAGAGTTTCAAAATACAGCTGCTCGGTAAAGGGGTCAACCGGAATTATGCAGACTGTATCGTCCTCGCTTGCCCCCATTCTGCTTTTGAGATAGGCACAAGAAAGCGCAACTGCCGGGAAGGTATCACGTCTTGCAGGCTCCACAGCAATATTGATCTCACCGAGCTGGCTGTGCAGTATCTCCACCTGTGCCTTTGAAGCGCAGATTATGCTCTTGTCAGCCAGCCCTGCATTCTCCAGCTGTGACCATACACGCTGTACCATTGAGCACTGCTCATCGCTGCCTTCCTTATTCAGCAGCTTTATGTACTGCTTTGAGCGCAGGCTGTTGGACAAAGGCCAGAGCCGCTTGCCGCTGCCGCCCGAAAGTAAGACTGTATACATATTTTTCTCCTTAAACGAATTCGCATTCCCACACATCAACGCCGCTGTCCTGAAATACATCAAGCAGACGTTTTCTAAGCTGTTCGTGGGTAACGCCCTTTTTCATAATGACTTGCAGGAAGCCTCCTCCGCCTGCACCGCAGATCATTTTTCCTGCCAGCAGATCGTCCACTGACATGAATATCTGGTCGATACAGGTATTGGTGCAGCCTTTGTCCAGCTGTTTTGAAAGCTCCCAGTGCTTGTCCATAAGCTCCGCAAATGCGTCAATATCACCCTTTTCAAGCTCATAGCGCATAAGTGCAGCGCTCTTTTGTATCTTTGTTAGAGCATCTATCGACTCAGGTCTTGCGCCGATATATTTACCGACCACTTCATGCAGAAGATTTCTCGCAAGCCTGCGCTGACCTGTGTATATCAGTGCAAAACGCTGCTGCAATTCTTCAAGGGCATCGGGCTCTATGTCAAGCGTTTTACACTTGATGTTCTGCACCATACCGGGCTTTGTGGTTATCAGCTTGATTCCGTTTGTCAGACCGCCGACCTGATCCTGCCAGCCGCCCCCTGTGGACATAAGCTGCTCCATTACAAGTACCGTCGAATAAAGCTCGTCATCGGTGTAGTTCATTCCAAAGAACTCATAAAGTGCTTTAATTGACGCACCCGCAAGGATAGAGCTTGTCCCCAAGCCGCTTCCTCTCGGAATGCCAAGCACCTGAGTTGAGAGGTAGAAACCCCCACCTATTTTTGCAAGTATCTCGCTTAGCTCTATGTTTTCTTCTCTCGGAATAAGTCCGAAAGCGATTAATGCAGCTTTGTGCAGCGCAAAGGAGTCAAACGGGTCATTGCAAGCCTGTATCTCGGCTGTGCAGTTATATTCCTTGTATGCACCGCTGTCTGTACTTGCCAATGCGATAACAGGCTTGTCAATTCGATGAACATTCACCACTATCGGCAGCTGACCTTTCAGCTTTATTGCCGCATTCAGAACAGTACCTCCGTGCTCATTGCAGTAAGGCGGAGTATCTGACCAGCCGCCGCCGAAATTAACTCGCACCGGCAGCTTTATCTCTACATTATCCACAGAGATCTTCAAATCTTTTTTTGCTTTGATCAGGCTCTTGCAGCTGTCGAATACCGTATTGCCGATAGTGCCGAAAGCCTTGTCCTCAAACTCCTCGCTTCTTGTATGTGAGAGCTTGGAAAGGTAGTAATATATTCTCACCTTGCGGCTGAAATCGCTGGTTTCAGCTTCGTCGCAAAGGTTTCTGATAATTCTTGAATTGAGATCTGTTCCATTGAGGACGGCGACAGGCACGAAATTATCTATGCTGTCAAGGATATCCTGACCCGCAATTTTATCCTCAAGCTTAGCCGCCCAGGGAAGTATCTCGGTGACGTTTGCATTATTGAAACTGTCGCAGAGGGAAACTCGCTCATGTCTTCTGAAAAGGGCAACGTCGCCCTTGCCCCCGACCAATTCACAAAGATTTATCGCATACTTGACAGAGCGTTCTCTGTTTCTATGGGGCGTGAACAGCTTGGCTGTCCAAAGGTAATGCTCCTCGTCATTATCCCAAAGGTCATCAGCCGTCAGACCATTTTTCTCCATAAACTCACGGATAGTTATACCCATGAATTTACCGTCTTTTTCGAGCATATCCTTTGGGTTGTCATAAACTCCGTAAGCACGGCAGACAAATGAATTGTCGCTCTGCTTAAGAGTGTGGATAACAGTATTGTCTGGAACGGTAACGCCGTCAAGAGTCGCAGTAGAAACTATGCAGCCTTTACCGATCTTCGTGCCGTTCATTATGTAGCTGTCTTCGATATATGAGCCTGCGCCTATCTCGGTTTCGCGCTGGATATATGAGTTGTTTGTAGAAATATTTTCGCTGTTGAAAACCGTGCTCTTTACAACATTCTCCCAGCCGAGAAACTTGTACTGCTCCACCTTTTCTGTAACAAGTGCGAGCAGCTCCTTAGTTGTTCCAAAGTGGATAAACTCGGCTGGAGAAAGCGACAGCAGCTTCAGCGAATATTTTGAAATAGCGTTCCAGACCTGTGTTCTTGCAACTTTCAGCTCATCGGTGAAGCCGCCCTCGGGAGTTTCCTTGTAGTAATTATCAAGTGTTGAATCCTCAGCCAGAGGATAGAGAAAATCCGCATAGAACGAGAGCCTTGTCTGCTCATTTACAAGAGCTACAAACTTATCTTCATCGTTCTGACCGTCAGTTGAAACGAGCTCAAACAGAGAATCAAGGACCTCGCTTGAAAAGATGATAGAGCCTGTGTCAATATTGACGTTGCCGCGGTCATTCACAGCGCCCTTTTTGGTCAGCTGCTCCACCGACTGCTTATGCAGAAACTCGCTGACATAGCCCTTATCGTTGCCGAGGAACACTCCGTGATTCTTGCCTATCTCGGCAGGCTCCTTGAAGGAAATGCAGGCTGCGCCGTTCCCGGTGAAGTCGATCTGCAATGGGTTGAACAGCAAAAGCACATCACCCGAAAGCACGAGCATTCCGTCCTGAATACGCGATGGAACACCGCTCATTCCGATGATGAACTCATCAAAAAGCGTTGAACGGCGGCCGTCCGGCAGCTGATGGGGAACGGGCGCAAAGAGCTTACCGCAGGCAGAATACTGCGGCACACGCTTGCTGTCTCCGCCCGAATGGATAACAAGGATATGCTTGCCCTTGAAGCAGTCTGCTTTTCCTTCCTGCTCACGGATATATTTGAGCACATTAAGAGTAGCCCCACCCGACCCGACTCTTTTCCCATCAGGATCGGGCAGCACCGCATAGTGAGTCTCCGCAGGCAGCCAGCCATTCTTCACTCGATATTCAATTTGTGTCCTGTACGCCGACGCCTGACTTTCGTTTGAGGCAGTGAGGATCAAGTAGTCCCACTTAGGAAACTTGCTCCTTGTAAGGCTTCGCTGGTAGTCGGATTGGTTGTCGGTGTAGCTTTGTTGGAGGAAGATGGGGGTCATGCCATTTTAACTCCTCGTCATTACCTATACTTATCTATTGCTATACATTTTATCGTAGTAATCCATATACTCCCCGGAAATAATAGTCTCCCACCACTCCCGGTTATCCAGATACCACTGAATCGTCTTCTTGATTCCGTCCTCAAATTTCGTTTCAGGCAGCCAGCCGAGCTCGTTGTGAATCTTGGTCGGATCGATAGCATAGCGCATATCATGACCCTTGCGGTCAGTAACGTGAGTAATGAGGCTTTCGGGCTTGCCAAGTTCCTTGCAGATCAGCTTCACGATGTCGATGTTACGCATCTCATTGTGACCGCCGATATTGTAGACCTCACCGACTATGCCCTTATGGATAACAAGATCAATAGCCTTGCAGTGATCTTCAACGTAGAGCCAGTCTCTTACGTTCAATCCCTCGCCGTAGACAGGCAAAGGCTTGTCATTTAGACAGTTAGCGATCATCAGCGGAATGAGCTTCTCCGGGAAATGATACGGTCCATAATTATTTGAACATCTGCTGATAGTTACAGGCAAACCATAAGTCCTATGATATGCAAGTACAAGTAAATCAGCGCCAGCCTTTGAGCTTGAATATGGACTTGAAGTATGTATCGGCGTCTCCTCAGTGAAGAACAGATCAGGTCTGTCAAGAGGAAGATCACCATACACCTCATCTGTGGAAACTTGATGATAACGCTGTATGCCATACTTGCGGCAAGCGTCCATAAGGGTCTGCGTGCCGAGTATATTTGTCTGCAGAAAGATGCCCGGATCCTCAATGCTGCGATCAACATGGCTCTCAGCTGCGAAGTTCACAACGATGTCGGGGTGCTCCTCCTCAAACAGCTTGTTTACAGCCTCACGGTCGCATATATCGGCCTTGACGAACCTGAAATTCGGGTTGTCCATAACAGGCTTTAGCGTGCTGAGGTTGCCCGCATAAGTCAGCTTGTCCAGACATATGATGCGGTAGTCAGGATACTTTTTCAGCATATGGAAAATGAAATTACTACCGATAAATCCCGCTCCGCCGGTAACGATAATTGTCATTTTAGTCCTCCGTCAATGAAAGAATGTACTGACCGTATTCGGTCATTTTCAGCTCCTCGCCCAGCTTGTGAAGCTGTTCAGTTGTGATGAAACCTCGTCTCCAAGCAATTTCCTCAATGCATGAAATGTAGAAGCCCTGCATCTCCTGAACGGTCTTGACGAAATTGCCCGCTTTCTGCATACCCTTCGGTGTGCCTGTATCAAGCCACGAAATGCCACGCTGGAGCAGAGTTACTTTCAGCTTTCCTTCGTTCAGATAATGATTGTTTATCGAGGTTATCTCGATCTCACCTCGAGCCGAAGGTTTTACATTTTTAGCGATCCCGACAACTTCGTTGTTATAGAAATACAGCCCGGGAACGGCGTAGTTTGACTTGGGATTTGTAGGCTTTTCTTCGATTGAAAGCACGTTCATGTCCTTGTCAAACTCGACCACGCCAAATGCTGTCGGGTCTTTTACCGGGAAACCGAAGATCGCTGCACCTGTGGTTTCAGCCTCCTTCATTGCATTCCAAAGCATACGAGTCAGGTCTTTGCCATAAAATACATTATCGCCAAGCACAAGACAAACGCTGTCATCGCCGATGAATTCTGCACCGAGAATGAATGCGTCGGCAAGCCCGCGAGGTGTGTCCTGAACCTTGTATTCGATATGTATGCCGAGTCGGCTGCCGTCGCCCAGCAGCTTTTCATAGTTGGGCGTATCATCGGGAGTTGAAATGACAAGTACGTCCTTAATTCCCGCCAGCAGCAGCACCGAAAGCGGATAATATATCAGCGGCTTGTCATATATCGGCAGCAGCTGCTTGCTGACTGCGATAGTGTTAGGGTAGAGGCGGGTGCCTTTGCCTCCGGCGAGGATTATGCCTTTCATTTCAAAGCCTCCCTTACTTTTTACAACTCAAAATAGTCTCACAGATCCTATCCACATCTTCCATGCTCAGATCAGCATACAACGGAAGTGTAAGAACACGCAGCGAAATATCAAGCGCTATCGGAGTATTATCCGCATTGAACTGATCTTTGTAGCAGCCAAATGTGTTTGTCAGCGGATAGAAGTACTTTCGTGCACCTATACCGTTTTCTCCGAGTTTCTCAAAGACTTCGTCACGGTCAGCACCGAATACAGCCTTATCAAATACAACAGGGAAATACGCATAATTGGGCGTAACGTCCTTTTGAACTGGTGCAAGCTTTATGCCGTCAATGCCCTCCAGATGACTTCTGTAACGCTCGACAACAGCCTTGCGCTTTGAGATTTCTTCATCAAGGTGACGCGGATTGCAGATACCCATAGCCGCACAAAATTCATTCATTTTGGCATTTCCGCCTATGTAAGCAACCTCCTCGGGACCATGGATTCCGAAGTTCTTGAGATCGTTCAGCTT
>JAFVBU010000225.1 GCA_017479805.1 Ruminococcus sp. | reverse complement strand
TTAAGAGCCTTAGCCATGGGAGCGAGGCAGTTTGTTGTGCATGAAGCAGCAGAGATGATCTTGTCATCCTTTGTGAGAGTCTTCTCGTTAACGCTGTAAACGATTGTAGGAAGATCGTTGCCTGCAGGAGCAGAGATAACAACCTTCTTAGCGCCGGCGTTGATGTGAGCCTGTGACTTCTCCTTTGAGCAGTAGAAACCTGTGCACTCGAGAACAACGTCAACACCGATCTCACCCCAAGGAAGCTCGTTAGCATCTGCCTTAGCGTAGATTGTGAGTGTCTTGCCGTCTACAGTGATAGTACCCTTCTCATCATCTGCTGAAACAGTGTGAAGGTTCTCACCGATCTTACCGCAGTAACCGCCCTGTGCTGTATCGTACTTGAGAAGCTGTGCGAGCATTGAAGGCTTTGTAAGGTCGTTGATAGCAACTACCTCATAACCCTCTGCATCGAACATCTGTCTGAAAGCGAGACGACCGATACGGCCGAAACCATTAATTGCAACTTTAACTGACATTGGAAAATTACCTCCTAATAATTTTTATGATTCTATTATACTCCAAAGCGGAAAATTTTTCAAGTGGTTCGATAAAAAAATAACAGATTTTTTCGGAAATATACATAATCTACCATGCATACTAATTATTGCATAAAATTTTGTGTAAAATAACGAAAGGAAATTTCTGAAAAACTATTTATTTTTTTGCGAATAGTAGTATAATATTTTATGTGATACCACAATATTGAATCGAGGATGGTGTTGGAACTGGACAGATTAGACGAAATAGGCGAGTTATTTGACCTGCCCATTGCCGGAGAATTTATAGCGTACAACGATACGCTGCTCATGTACATGACAGTCGTGCTGAGGTCGCTGGGGGACAGCGGAAAGCTGTCGGAGGCTGACAGTGCTCATCTTGCGGAGATAAGCAGGAGGCTGAAACGCAATGCCGAGCTTTCGTCGGCGCTTTCCTCCGAAAGGAGCGAGTACGACTATACCTATATGGATATGGGAGCTTTCCTTTCCGAGTTTGCAGAAATGTCGGGGGCGAATACGGACGGTCGGCTCTGCGTTAAGCTGAAAAGTGCGGAGGAGTGCAGTATATGGGCCGAAAAGGAGATGCTGATGCTGATTCTTCTCGGGTACATCCGCCATATTCTTGCGTCATCGGCAGATCAGTCGGCGGAGCTTTTCCTTGACGGAAGCTGCGGCGAGGACGGTGAGTATATTATACATTTAGAATGCGGAGACAGCTTTGCACGGAAACCTGAGAGCAGCATTGCGGCTTCACCCGAGTTTTTCGACAGGTACACTGTTGAAATGTGCATTCTTCTTGCCCGTCGTGCAAATATGGAAATGACTGCGGGCGAGGACGGCATGGAACTGCGTATCAAGCCTGCAAAGGGACGGGAAAAACCTCATATGTCGGAGGATTTCATCGCTCTGTCCGATGAGGATATATCTCCCTATGAACTGCTGCTATCCGATATTTTTTAGACAAATGATTCACAGCCTATCAATTTTTTATATGCCCGTTTCAAATTAAACTAAGCATTTTATACAGAATTATCATAGAATTTTGTTGACATTCATCAAAAAATGGTTTATAATATACTTGTGGACTTATGAGTACGGAAAGATCGTTTGGAGTGTGAATGAATATGGCATATGAAATAGAAAGAAAGTTCCTCGTTGAGTTCCCCGATGTGAAAAAGCTGGACGTGCGCCGAAGAATAGGCATTACTCAGACCTATCTCGTCAACGGCGAGCACGACTCGCAGCGCAGAGTACGCAGGATAGACGAGGACGGAAATATTTCTTATACCTATACCGAAAAAATTTTTATTACACCTGTGACCCGAAAGGAAGACGAAAAGGTCATATCCTCCGAGGACTACGACCGTCTGCTCGGTCAGGCAAGAACAGACTTCAAGCCCGTGGAAAAGGTGCGCTATGCCTTTGACTACCACGGTCAGCTTTTTGAACTGGACACCTACCCCTTTTCAGACTCCCTTGCAATCATGGAACTGGAAATGAAAACTGCCGATCAGGTTATAGATTTTCCCGATAACGTCAGGGTCATAAAGGACGTTTCTGCGGATAAGCGCTATTCAAATTCTGCTCTTGCGCTGGCAGGTAAATTCCCCGCAGACAGGATTGGAGAACAAAGTTAATGGCGGAAAGATTCGTAGATGTCGACGATCAGGAGGTGCTCTCTGCCCTCTTTGGTCAGCTCGACGGAAATATCAGCCGTATCCAGAAGGATTACAGCGTTACTGCGGTAAGCAGGGACGGCGGTATTAAGCTCATTGGTGAGGAAAATAATGTAAACGGCGCAGAAAAGGCTCTCAAAGCACTTCTTCGTATCAGCGGCTCCGGTCAGGCTCTCAGTGAACAGACTGTGAGATATGTTACCTCTATGGTCGCAGATGGCGTAGAATCGGAGCTTGAGGAGCTTGGCGGCGACGGTATCTGTGTTACGGCTTCGGGGAAGATACTCCGTCCCAGAACAGTGGGACAGAAACGCTACACCGATGCTATAAAGAACAATACCATCGTCCTCGGCATAGGACCTGCGGGTACGGGCAAGACCTACCTCGCTGTCGCTATGGCTGTAAAGGCGTTCAGAGAACATAAGATCAAGAAGATCATTCTTACCCGTCCTGCCGTTGAAGCAGGCGAAAAACTGGGCTTTCTCCCGGGTGACTTACAGGATAAGGTAGACCCCTACCTCCGTCCGCTGTACGACGCTCTCTTCGATATGTTCGGTGCGGAGAGCTTTGCCCGCTACATGGAGAAAGGCATTATCGAGGTGGCTCCGCTCGCCTATATGCGTGGACGTACCCT
>JAFVBU010000224.1 GCA_017479805.1 Ruminococcus sp. | reverse complement strand
CCTGTATGAAAACGGCTTCACAAAGTCCATAACAGACAAGCTGGACGAGCTTGGTATCCAGCATTCATCATTCTTCGATGTTGCTCCCGACCCGACACTTGCCTGCGCTAAAGAGGGTGCGGCTCAGATATCAGCATTCAAGCCCGATGTTATCATCGCTGTAGGCGGCGGTTCGGCTATGGACGCTGCTAAGATAATGTGGGTGCTCTACGAACATCCCGAGGCTGATTTCGCTGACATGGCAATGCGCTTCATGGATATCCGCAAGAGAGTGTACACATTCCCGAAAATGGGCGAAAAGGCTTATTTCGTTGCTATCCCGACTTCCGCAGGTACAGGCTCTGAGGTTACTCCTTTTGCTGTTATCACCGACGAGAGCACAGGTGTAAAATATCCTCTGGCTGACTACGAGCTTCTGCCGAATATGGCTATTATCGACACTGACCTCCACATGAGCGCTCCAAAGGGACTTACTTCTGCTTCGGGTATCGACGCTGTTACTCACGCTCTTGAAGCTTACGCTTCCGTAATGGCTACAGACTTCACCGACGGACTTGCACTGAAAGCGCTGAAGATAATATTCGAGTATCTTCCACGTGCATACGACAACGGACCGAATGACCCTGTTGCAAGAGAAAAAATGGCTAACGCTGCTACTATGGCAGGTATGGCTTTCGCAAACGCTTTCCTCGGTGTAAGCCACTCTCTCGCTCACAAGCTGGGTGCATATCACCATATCCCTCACGGTATCGCAAATGCTCTCGTTATCGAGGATGTACTGCGCTTCAATGCCGCTGAAACTCCTGCTAAAATGGGAACATTCCCTCAGTACGACCATCCTCATACACTTGAACGCTATGCTGAGGTCGCAGATTATCTGGGACTTGGCGGCAAAACTCCAAAGGATAAGCTGGAAAAGCTCATTGCCGCTATCAGAGAGCTTCGCCATAAGATAGGTATTAAGGATACTATCGCAGATTACGGCGTGTCCGAAGAAGATTTCATGGCTACTCTTGATGAAATGACCGAAAACGCATTTGACGATCAGTGCACAGGCGCTAACCCACGTTATCCGCTTCTCAGCGAAATTAAGCAGATCTATCTCAATGCTTATTACGGCAAAACATTCATCGAAAAAGAATATCCAAAGGCTTGATAAGGAGGAGAAGCTATGAAACTTGATAATTGTATCTCAGAAAGAATCAACAAGAAGATATTCCGTGACGGGGATAAGTGCATAAAGCTGTTCGATGAGGTATACTCAAAGGCTGATGTTCTCAATGAGGCTCTCAACCATGCAAGAGTTGAGGAAACAGGACTTAACGTTCCCGAGCTTTACGAGGTCACCAGAATAGACGGAAAATGGGCTATCGTTTCACAGTTCATCGACGGCGAAAGTCTCTCCGACCTTATTGCCGCAAATCCGAAAAAGTATGATGAGTATATGGAGCTTTTCCTCGATATACAGCTTGATATCCAGTCAAAAAGCTGCCCTCTTTTAAGCCGCTTAAAGGATAAGATGAACCGCAAGATAGAGCTTACCGAGCTTGACGATACTACAAAGTACGATCTTCACACTCGTCTTGACGGCATGAAAAAGCACAACAAGCTCTGCCACGGTGACTACACTCCGTCCAATATCATTATAACTCCCGACAATAAGCCCTACATCCTTGACTGGGCTCACGCTACTCAGGGAAACGCTTCTGCTGATGCGGCAAGAACCTACCTCACCTTCTGCCTTGAGGGAAATATCGCAGGCGCTGAAAAATATCTTGACCTGTTCTGCAAGAAAAGCAATACAGCCAAGAAGTACGTTCAGTCGTGGATGCCGATAGTTGCGGCTTCTCAGTCTGTGAAGAAAAAGGACAAGGAAAAGGACATTCTCCTGTCGTGGGTGAATGTGGTGGATTACGAATAAAAATAACAACGTGCCTGCATGGAGTTTTCTGTGCAGGCACTTTTGTTAATTTAAACATATTTACTGAGTTCTTTTTGTGTGATATCACAAAGTTGTAATGATAATATTGACAACTTCGCATTCTCGTGTTATACTCATATCAGAAAGTTGAAACAAAGAATGTTACAGCTTTACAAAATCAAAATTCTATGTTATAATCAGGAGGTAATCATTATGAAAAAGATCGCAGTAGTTTGTGCAAATGGCAAGGCAGGACAGCTCATCGTCAAGGAGGCTCTCGACAGAGGCTTTGACGTTACAGCAGTCGTAAGAGGCGAGAACAAATCCGCAGCAGAAAAAGTCATCGTCAAGGACTTATTCGACCTGACCGCAGACGATCTCAAGGGCTTTGATGTTGTTGTTGACGCTTTCGGAGCATGGGCACCCGAGGTGCTCCCTCAGCACTCTACCTCTCTGAAACACCTGTGCGACATTCTGTCAGGCAGCGATACAAGACTTCTCGTGGTTGGCGGTGCAGGCAGCCTTTACGTTAATGCCGAGCACACCGCTCAGGTCATGGATGGTCCCGACTTCCCCGATATTTTCAAGCCCCTCGCTTCTGCTCAGGGAAAGGCTCTTGCTGAGCTTCGTGAGAGAAACGATGTAAAGTGGACTTTCATCAGCCCCGCAGGCGATTTTCAGGCTGACGGTGAGCGCACGGGAAAATATATCCTTGCAGGCGAGGAGCTTACTCTGAACAGCAAGGGCGAAAGCATTATCAGCTATGCAGACTACGCAATCGCAATGGTTGACGAGATTGAAAGCGGCGACCACATTCAGCAGCGTATAAGCGTTGTAAGAGAATAAGAACAGAGCCTGCGAAAACAGGTTCTGAAAGTGAGATGATATATCTATGCAGATAACAAGTAAATTCACAACAGCGGTGCATATCCTGACCTGTATCGAGGTTTTCAGCGAGCAGATGCGTGTCACCAGCGACTTTCTTTCGGGAAGCACGGGGGTCAACGCAGTTATCGTTAGGAACGTTTTGTCAAAGCTCAGAAGCGCAGGTATTGTCAATACCCGTCAGGGCAGCGGCGGCGCACACCTTGCCAAAGCTCTTGACGAGATAACGCTGTACGATATTTACAAGGCTGTTGACTGCGTAGATGATGAGGGACTTTTCCACTTCCACGAAAATCCCAATGCAAACTGTCCCGTGGGACGGAATATCCATAAAGTAATGGACGGCAGGCTCACCGCCGCACAGACGGCTTTTGAAAATGAGCTGAAAAAAACCACCCTTGCGGAGGTCGTGTCGGATACAAAAAAGATCATATCCGAGGAATAAAAAAGGGTGTGCGGACGGCTTGTCGGCACACTCTTTTCATAGGGGGGATACAATGACGGTTGGAGAATTTGCACAGATATTTGACAAAAAGTCAGCCTTTATAGCGGTGATAGATTCCGCAAAGGACTGGTCAACGGACGCTGTTGTGCTGCGTGACACAAGCTCTGAGAACGAATCGGAAATGATAATTGACCGCATCGCCTATTTCAATGCACCTGTGTTCATGATACAGCTTGAAAAGTATGTGCAGTGCAGCCGTGAAGCGTCTGATGTTGTAGTTGTGTTCGCACACAAAAAAGGCAAAAAGCCTGTGAACACGAAGCTGAAAATGGAAGTGTGCAACGTGTTCGAGGAGGCAAAAAGACTTACAGTAATGTCGGAGGGTTATTTATGACAGCAAATAAGATCGATTTTCTCATAAAACATCTTCTTTTCGAGAGAAATGAACTCGGAAATATTGAAATTCCGCAAAGCGAACAGGACAAATTCCAGCTTTACAGAAGTCTTGTGAATATCCGTCCTGCGTGGCAAGCCGACGAGAGCTTTTTGCAGGCTGAGGACGAATACCTCACCGCCTTAACCCAATGCAAAGGTATCACCGATATTGCCGACTTAACGCCCATAGAGAACGGCATTTACCTCTGGCGTGGGGATATCACAACTCTGAAATGCGGTGCTGTTGTCAATGCCGCAAACTCTGGATTGACGGGGTGCTATATGCCCTGCCACTCCTGTATCGACAACTGCATACACACCTTTGCAGGAGTTCGTCTGCGGTACGAGTGCAGTGAGATTATGCAGGCTCAGGGGCATGAAGAACCTACAGGCAAGGCGAAGATAACTCCTGCCTATAACCTGCCCTGCGATTATGTGATACATACTGTCGGACCCATAGTGCACGGTGAACTGACGGAGGAGCATTGCAGACTGCTTGAAAGCTCCTACAAAAGCTGTCTCGACATTGCGGTGCAGAACGGCGTTGACAGTATCGCTTTCTGCTGTATCTCAACGGGAGTGTTTGGATTTCCGCAGGGAAAAGCGGCTGAGACAGCTGTCCGCACCGTCAGGGAGTACCGCAGTTCACAGGATATAAAGGTCATTTTCAATGTTTTCAGGGAGGACGACTATGAAATTTACAAAAGAATACTCGGCAGAAATTGAACGCCTTAAAAAAGAGATAAATACAGCCGACAGCATAATCATCGGTGCAGGTGCAGGTCTTTCCACCGCCGCAGGCTTTACCTATTCGGGGGAGCGTTTGCAGAAATATTTTGGTGATTTCGTAAAAAAATACGGCTTCAAGGATATGTACTCGGGCGGCTTCTATCCGTTCCCTACCCTTGAAGAACAGTGGGCGTACTGGTCACGCTACATCTATATCAACCGATATATGGACGTTGACAACGGCACATACAAAGCACTGTTTGAGCTTGTAATGGACAAGGACTATTTCGTGCTTACAACAAATGTGGATCACCAGTTCCGGAAGGCAGGATTCGACAAAAAGCGGCTGTTCTACACACAGGGCGACTACGGTCTATGGCAGTGCAGTGAGCCCTGTCACCAAAAGACCTACGACAATGAGGAAACGGTCAGGGCGATGTTTGAACAGCAAAAGGATATGCGTGTCCCCTCCGAGCTTGTACCCCATTGTCCTGTCTGCGGCAAGCCGATGAGCATGAATCTCCGTGCTGATGATACCTTTGTCGAGGACGAGGGCTGGCACAATGCCGCTGAACGCTATGACAACTTCATCCGCACACGAAGCGGACAGCATATCCTGTTTTTAGAGCTTGGCGTCGGTATGAATACGCCTGTTATCATCAAGTACCCGTTCTGGAAAATGACATATCAGGATCCCGATGCGGTTTATGCCTGCGTGAATCTCGGAGAGGCTTATGTTCCCGATGAGATAGAAAAGCAGAGTATCCTTATCAACGGGGACATTC
This sequence comes from Ruminococcus sp., assembly GCA_017479805.1. GTDB lineage: Bacteria > Bacillota > Clostridia > Oscillospirales > Ruminococcaceae > Ruminococcus. The sequence goes on along the minus strand of JAFVBU010000224.1, from coordinate 249 downwards.
ATGAGGTGCTGGAGCAGTTAACGGACTGAAAACAAAACGTTCAGCCTTTCAGAAGCTCCTCGATCCCGACATAGCGTATCTCCGTATCTGAGAAGAACTTTTTGGAGCATACTGCAATATCGTACCTTTCATTTTCGGTGCAGGTGAAACAGCCGCCGTACTTACTGAAAAGGATATATCCATCTGCAAGCTCCGAAAAATCAAGCTGTTTGAGGTCATGATTCAGTCCGACACCGATATATTTCAGGT
>JAFVBU010000223.1 GCA_017479805.1 Ruminococcus sp. | reverse complement strand
TATGATCTCATCAGGCAGGTGTTCCGTCATGAGCTTTGTTCTTACGGCTTTTCCGATATATTCTGTATTTATTTTCTGCATAAAGAACAAGAAAGAATCGTGTCCCGAGGTGTGTTTCAAAGCATTGACCACAAAACCTTTATTATCCCAATAGTAGCTTGCTGCACGGTGTAGAATATCACGCCATTTATATTCATCATCACCGATCAGTGAAATAACAGGCTCTACTCCACAAACATATATCCACACGATCAGGTCATACTTGTCCTTGAAATAGTTGTAGAACGTGGGTGGTGTCATACCGCAGTTGCTTGTAATATCATTTATTGTGATCTTGCTGATGCGTTTTTCATTTATGAGTTCCAGAAACGATTCGGAAAGTATCTCTTTTGTAGTTTTTCTTTTCATGGTTTCACCGCCTGATAAGTGTGCTGATATTATTATAGCACGATTAGTCTGAGATTTCAATCTTAAATAAGAGAACTTTACAGATAAAAAAGAGAATCTTTATACAACCGGTAATCATCTGGCAAAATAAAAAGGCGGCTCTGTTGAACCGCCTTGCGTCTCTCGTTATGACTAATATTATTAGTCATGGAGCTCTTTCATCAATGCTGCATCGTCCTTGAACCCGACCTTATAAGCAGATCTCATCTCATCGGCGGCAGTCTCGCTCACGCAGTCGAGGAGCTTGTGGAACACATAACAGGGAATCAAATGACAAATCATGATATAACTGTAAAAAAGGGACAGCTGCTGTTGTCCCTTTTTTATGTCTAAAAGTATACGGTCTATGAGCATAGCTGAAATCCTATCACCCCTGCGATGGCAAGGGCTCCCCCCAGTATGTTCGCCTTTGAGTAAGCCTCTCGCCTGATAAGGCTGATGATGAACAGCGTTACCAGTATCATAGGCTGTATAAGGGAATAGTTTGCAAGGCTTATGGCGATCACCGCATTCTCTATAAGCATTCCTGCGGTGTTGGGTATCCGTGCCAGAACTACATTCAGTGTCCCCTTGGGCTTTTCGCTGTAGGCTTTGAAGTGTACCCTTGGCAGACTTATCAAAGCAACGATAACAAGCCCCGGCAAAAGCAGCATTATTGACGATGTATATCCGGAAAAGCCGCGTATCGTCAGTCCATAGCCGAACTTTGCCCCGAGGTACAAAAACAGCGGCAGGGCGATGGTCTTGTAATGTATCTTCTCAGCCTTGTCAGAGCGCACTATCAGCAAAAGCCCCAGAGCGGCAAAGCAAATAAACACCAGCCTGAGCGCCTTGAGCTCCTCACCCATGAAAACATCGGCAAGGTAAGACACGAACAGCGTCACTCCCAGCCATGCCTTAAGCTCAAAGGCTGACATCTCCCTGAGTACCTGCACGCTCATACGAAACTCCAGCAGCTTGCACAGTGCCACAAGCCCCACCCCTGCAAATGCCTGCCAGCTCAGGGTAAATGCGATAGTCTGAAAAGGCAGGGTCAGCGCCAGAAATACTGACATTGATGCACACATCAGAAATGTGAATCCATCAGGCGCAAATTTAGCCTTTGCAGCAGCGTATTTATCACTGAGAGAGCTTATGGTATAGCAAGCGGTAACACCCAGCATCAGCGCAAATGCATTCACCAGCGTACCCTCCAGCGCTGGGTCAGCTTCTCGGCAGGTTCACTTACCAGAGGCGGCTTTTTTGTCAGCTTTTCCTCACGGCAGCGCTTGGCAAGGTGCTCCTCAAAAGCTGCCTCAGCTACAGGTATCTCTGCCCAGTCGTCTGTCCATGAAGAAATATAAGCCGCATTTGAGATCGACAGCGAGTTGAGCCCCTCTTCACCGGGAGCCAGCAGAGGTGTGCCGTCAAGGATATGGTCCGCAAAATTGTTAAGTATCTCAGGGTGACCATCGGGCTCCGGGGCAGTGTACTCCTCATAGTCACATTCAGGCTGAACAAAGCCGTTTTTACACTCACGGCATATGGTTCGCTCGTCCTCTTTCAAGCGCCACCATTTGAGCTTGCCGTCCTCCAGTACCAGCTTGCCCTTGGTGCCTGAGATCTCCAGCCTGTTGGATCCCGGTGCCTCTCCTGTTGTGGTGATGAAGGCAGCAGTCGCACCATTTTCATACTCACCGTAGATCGTTACATCGTCCTCTATCCCCACATCATGATATTTTCCCACGGTGCAGAACGCCCTGATACGCTTGGGCATACCGAATATCCACTGCCAGAGGTCAAGATTATGGGGTGCCTGATTCAGCAGTACGCCGCCGCCTTCACCGTTCCAGGTGGCACGCCAGGAGCCGGAATCATAATACGCCTGAGTGCGGTACCAGTTAGTCACTATCCACACCAGCCTTTTCAGCTCACCCAGCTCGCCGCCCCTGATGATCTCTCTTGCCTTAGCATAGATCGGGTTTGTACGCTGATTGAACATTATGCCAAAGCACTTGCCCGACTTCTTTGCTGCTTCGTTCATCTCTCTCACCTGTCGGGTGTAGACTCCTGCAGGCTTCTCGGTAAGAACGTGCAGACCATGCTCAAATGCCTTGATGGCAATAGTCGGGTGGTCATAATGGGGCACAGCTATCAGCACCGCATCAACAAGTCCGCTTTCTATCAGAGGATCAGCGCTGTCAAATACCTCAGCCGAGGGCAGCCTGTCCTTTGCCCTTCTGAGCTTTTCAGGGTCAATATCTGCAAAAGCCGTGATCTCCACCCTTGGACTTTCTCCGTTAAGATAATATCCAAGATGTCCGCTGCCCATATTTCCCATACCTATGATACCAAGTCTCAGCTTATCCATTTTTCTTACCTCCTGTTATTTCTTTAAGAGCATCTACCGCCGCAGCGAATGCAGTCTGTGAGTCGGGGTAGGTGTATTGCATTTTGGTTTTCTGCTCTGTTTCCAGTTTGTCAAATCCTTCAAATACCGACAGGTGCGGCTCCACAGTCAGCACCTCTCCTTTGTACTGCGGGATCAGCCGTGCAAGCTCACCCTCGCCCCTGCCCGCAGGCACTACAGAGCCGTCACTGAGTGCGTCCTTTATGTGCATATATTCCACATAGGGCGAAAGCAGCTCCCAAGCCCTCAAAGTATCCTCACCGCACTGGATAAAGTTTGCAGGGTCAAACACTGCTTTCAGCTCAGGGATCGCCTTGTGTATCTCCAGACATTTATCCGCCTTGTCGCCGTAGATACCCTTTTCGTTCTCGTGGCAGAGTATCATATCTGTTCCCTTTGCCGCTTGTACAAAAGCCCTCAGCCTTTCAAGCACAGGGTCGATCTGCGAAGTGCCGTAAAAGCTGAACAGGCGGATATGCTTGGCGCCTAAGATGTCTGCCAGCTCCAGGCTGTGTCTGAAGCTGTCCAGGTGCGGCGCAAAGTCATCATTTATCCCGATCTTACCGAAGGGCGAACCAAGGGACCATACCCCCAGCCCTTCATCGTCAAGCCGTCTGCGGATCCTACGGGCTTTCTCACAGGTGATCTGATCTATGTTCTGTCCGTCAACACCTCTTATCTCCAGAAGCTCAACGCCGTTTTTCTTCATGGCAGTGATCTGTCCTGTCAGATCATTTGCCGCTTCGTCTGCGAATGCTGCAAGTCTGTATCTCATGCTAATTACCTCCATGTTGCTTTGTTGAGATAATAATACCACAAATAATTTTGCATTACAATTGCAAAAATCGCCATTATATATTGCAATTTCACGCATGATATGTTATCATATGATCGGGAGGTGTTGAAATGGATCTTCTGAGAGAGACCGAAAGAGACAGCCTGTATATCCGCCATGCAATAGATGAGCTTCCTGACAACAAAGGGGTGGCTCTTCACATACACGATCGTTGTGAGGTCTTTTATTTTATTTCGGGCAATGCACAGTATCTTGTAGAGGGCTCGCTATATCCGCTGGAAAGGGGAAGCCTGCTAATAATGCGTCCCGGGGAGGCCCACTGTATCCGATTTCTCAGCGGCGAACGCTATGAACGCTATGCCGTGAATTTCCCTATATCTCTTTTTGACAGCTTTGACCCTCAGCGCCGCCTGCTGAGCCCATATCTCCACCGTGCTCTGGGTCAGCAGAACCACTACTATATCCCCGATCTTGAAGATACTCTGCACGATCTTGCCTACTTCGAGGGTGACGATTATGCCAGAAGGCTCCTGTTTATCACAAGGCTGGCAGCTATCATGGAAAGTCTGGGGCAGCAAAGCGCTGAAAAGCCCGCAGCCGCACCCACTGTGTCTGAAAAGCTGGTGCGGTATGTCAACGATATGCTGTGCGAGAATATCACAGTCCGACAGCTGGCAGAGCATTTCTTTCTCAGCACCTCACAATTTTCACGGCTGTTCAGGGCAGCAACAGGAGCTTCCCCCCGTGCATACATCACTGCCAAACGGCTTATACTGGCAAAAGAGCTGCTGCAAAGGGGAATGGGCGCAAAAAAAGCCGCAGAGGAATGCGGCTTTGGTGATTATTCGGTTTTCTACAAGGCATATGTAAAACGCTTTGGTGAAAAGCCCAGCGGCTGTACCTGATCCTATCCCTGACTCTCCCGTATCAGGTCATACATATGAAACTTCTCGCCGCAGTTTCTCACCCTGTCCGGCTTCATGCCCGGATGCTGATAACGCAGGCTTTTGAATGGGAAGATCCTTTCTGTCTGCAAGCCTGTAAACGCTATCCAACATTTTTCGCATAAAGCCCTGCCGCTGATATTCGGGGCGCACCACAAGCACCTCGATGCGAATGAACTTACGCTTTGCTTTTTTCATTCCGGTTTCGATGCTGCCCCCCTCACAAAAGCAGGCTGACACAAAATCCTTCATTTTTCCAAAACCGCCCAGGGCTTTCTTCTCAGCAAATATCATCTTCATCCCGTCTGCAAAGCCGATAGCGCCTTCCCCTTCTCCGGACAATATCAGATAGCCCTCACGCTACGGGGAGGTGGTGTAAAGCAGGCCGCTTTTATATGCCGCCCGAACTCTGTAGGGATAACCACATTCCTCCAGCTTTTTCTTCATTCCGGGAACTGCTTCCTCCGAGGGCCGGCAATCATCATACCCGGGACACTGCATAAGTATATATCAGCGTGCATATTCTCCACCTTGATCCTTGCTTTTTCCGTCTGAACGTTCTCATCGTATCCAAGTCCGCAATCAGAGCATGATCGACCGAGCAGACCTTGTGATATGCTGTATACAGCATAAAAGCGGAGGAGCTTATGCCACGATACGCTATGCAGAGAAACAGGGCAAGAAGATAGTGAACCTTGCAGACGAAAAGGGAATAGGCTTCTGAAAAGGAAAATAAGGCGATACCTATGCGTTGTCAGGTATCGCCCTTATTCGTTATTATAATGATTGTTCTTGTCGGTAGGTACTGCTACGGGTATAGTGTTACTATTTGGAACGGGGAAAGTTGTAGAGACTGTCGAATGTCCTAATGCACCTGATACCGTCACGATATCCACGCCCTGATTGACAAGGAGCGATGCGAACAAGTGCCTGAAACTATGTAAGCCATAGAACGGAAGATCATGCTTCTCACAGAATTCACCGAGCCAGAAGTAAGGTGTGCCGTTCTGCATCGGCTCGCCGTTCCATTTCGTGTAGAGCCTGTCGGTCTCCACCCACTTGTCACCACATTTGAGAGCCTGCTCGTCCTGTTCCGCCTTGTATTCTTTGAGCATATCCATGATCTGCTGAGGAAATTTGAGCGTTCTCTGGGACTTGCGGGTTTTGGTGGTGTCGGTGTACACGCCTTTCTTCGTCGTGTAGTTGCTTGTACGGCGGACGCTGATGATGTTGTTCTCGAAGTCCACGTCCTTCCATTCAAGCCCCAGCATCTCACCACGGCGAAAACCACTGTAGATCATCAGGTTGAAGAACGTGCGGTACTTCAAAGGCTCATCATTCAGCAGAGAAAGAAACTTCTGCACCTGTTCGGGAGTGTAGATCTTCTTTTCCGTCTGCTCATTATTCGGAAGCGTGACCTTTGCACAGGGATTGTCGCTCACGACACCCATTTTCACGGCATAGGCGAACACATCGGACACGAAGCTGAGGTTATGCCTTATGGTTTTGGGTGCAAGGGGCTTGCCTGTACGCTCGTTTGCACCCTCTTTGGAGAGCGAGTTCACAAATGCCTGAATCTGTCTCGGAGTGATCTTATCCATTCTCAGGTGACCGATAGCAGCGTATACTCTCTTGCGGAGCTGGAGCATACGCTCGTAAGTCGTGTTACGAAGATTCGGCTTTGCATATTCCTCAAACCACTGCTCGGCAAACACCTCAAACTTGATTGCCTTGCTCTGATAGCCCTTGTTGCAGGCTTCTTCAAACATGACCGCCTGTCTGTTCAGTTCTTTCTCGATCTGCTTTGCGGTCATTTTCGGCTCAGGCTTCCAAGTCATAGACTGGATCACCTGCTTGCCTTTGCTGTCGTAGCCACAGCTCACCCTGATAGAGTAGCTGTCACCACGTTTCTGAATAGTTGCCATAATATGTACCTCCTCGGTAATATCACAGCGTACCTTTCCAATACCTATTGTAGCGCAATATTTCGGCATTGTCAAGGCTTGCCGTGATATTTTTTCTCTTGTTCTACGCTATCTTATTCCAGCACGGTCTTTCTTGTCGTGCTGTGGTATCTGTACTGCTGATAATCAGCACTCAGTCCGCAGGCAGAGATGAAAGCCTTAGCCTTTTTCAGCTCACGGGATAACTCGTCCTCACGGCTGACACGTTTAGCTTCCTTTTTCATCTTCTCACGGGTGAAAAGAGCCTTTTCTTCCTCAGCTTTCTTGTAGGCGGCAAGCTCCGAGGAAACCGCCGACAACTGCACTTTCAGCTTGTCACGCTCCTGCACCGCCGTGTCATGTTCGGTTTTGAGCTTCTTGTTGGTCTTGACCATTGCCACATACTTCTTTGCCGTGTCGCTGAGAGTGTCATAGTCCTCTTTGGAGAGAGTGACCTTCTTGCCGAACATGGACTCCTTGGCTTCAATGCTCTCGATCTCATCGAGCTTGACTTTTTTCTTGGCTGCCTTGCAAGCTCTGCACGGACTTCATCACGCTCGGTCAATGCCTGTGCCTTTTCTTCTTCAAGCCGCCTGATCTCGTCCTGATGCTTGCCGTATTCTTCGGTGGTGTAGCTGTAACCTCTGGACTTCTTCGGTTCGCTGATCTCGATACCGTGAGCAAGGCAAATCCGGTGCAGGACTTCCCACTCAGCTAACCGCCAACGGTTGATAGCATTCGCACCTTTGCCGTACCCCATTTCTTCGAGAGCTTTCGCCATAGCATTTCGGGTGTCAAGCCCTCTCTCAAAATGCCCAACGGGAATGTAGTCAATGTGCAAATGGGGAGTTGCTTCATCGAGGTGCATCACGGCATTGAACACATGAAAATTCGGATTTCTCTGCTGAAAGCCCTCCATGTATTCTCGCAGGCAGGCGACAGCAATTTCTGCATCGAGAGTGCCGACACCCGTATCGTCCTTTGTGCCGATCTGCACCAAGTCCTCATAGAAACTTTTCTGCTTGTTCGCTCCCGTGATAACGCTCTTGCTCGGCTCACGGTTGAACAGGTGCTGAAAGTAGTCGGGAATACGGCGGTCATTTCTTTTCTGACGAGCGTTGTATCTCTCTATCGCTGCGCCGAAAAGCTGATTGTAGGTTTCGCCCAAATCCTGACGGACAAAAACGATATTGTCCGCAGTTCGTGAGCTGTCAATATTCTTGGCAGTGAACTCTCGATTATTATGTGACAGGCTACCCTTGCCCTGACACATCGAGATAGTCTTTGTACTCATAAAAATGTCTCCTCTTTATATTTGCATTTTGACCCTCTGACGAGGGAGGATCATACGCATAAGGCTCACCGCCTATGCGATGATGAGCGCCCTTGAAGGGCTTTATGATTGGATTGCAACGATAAATATATCGGCAAACCAAACGGCTCGGAGAGCCAGAATTTACTTGCGGAGCGCCGCCAGTAACCCCAAAGCACTTTCGACAGCCTAATCGGACTATCAAAAATGCTTATGGGGCTCTGCGAGGCTGAATCGGCTGACGGAGCAGCCGAAATGTGGACACAGTAATGCAGAAATCCGCATTACAAAATTTCAGAAATACGATTCTGAAAACTGAAAAATCAGAACGGCAGCTCTACCTCAACTTCGTACTTTTCAAGGAGCTGATCTATCTCCTTTTCGTAGAGCCTGCACTCCTCATTCGACAGGTACTCATAATAGCGAGCGAGAGCATCACGGAGATGCAGACCGCTTCTTTTCCAGAGGAAGAATTTCAGCGTTTCGAGTTTGCTCAAATCTCACACCCCCTTTCCGTTGAAATAGTCGATCAGGTCAGCCTTGTTCACAAGAATTTTTCCGTTCCTGCCCTCGCCTGTGCGGACGGACTTTACCTTGCCCTGCTTCACGAGCTGACGGACAGTGTGTTCGGAAAGTCCGCTGATGAGTGCGGCACTCTCCTTGATAGTCAGCATCTCAACCTTATCGGCAGCCTGTGCTTTTGCGGTCTGCGGAGCAGTATTATCTCCGTCCTCGGTGAGCTGGATCAGCAGCTCCAGAATATTGTCAACGATCTCTTTCTTCTGTGTAGTAGTCATAGTGTAAACCTCTCTCTTTCTATGGTTTGTGTTTTGAGTTTTATGAACTATCAGCATTTTCAGCACGATCGAAGCCCGAAAATGTCGATAATGTTGATTGTTCAGATGTTGGGATTTATAAAAACCATGATCCCACTCTTGTTGTTGCCGTTTGCTCCCTGAATGGTCACACGACGGAGATAGTTATACTCCTCCAACATATCCATTGTTTCACCGAAGTCGGCGGCGTTCTTGAAAAGCGTGCAACGGCAGAGCTTGTACAGGTCATTCTGCCTGATCTCACGGATACCCTTTGAGCGCATCTTGTTCAGGACACGTTCGGCTTTTACCGTTCCGAGGTCAATGTCGCCGAGACTATAAGCGTATATCGCCTGCTCACGGAAATACCCCGCTATCTCGATAGCATTGCAGAACGTATCAATGCCG
>JAFVBU010000222.1 GCA_017479805.1 Ruminococcus sp. | reverse complement strand
GTCAGCTTGACCACGTACACGCTCCCACTCGCAAGCTCGTTCACTCTCTGCGGTTCGGGGAGTCTGCTTTCGCTCGCTGTAACAAAACGGGTGTCAGGTTGTAGGGGGCGATGCCCACATCGCCCCGTCAATTCTACATAAAAACTTGCCTGTGTAGGGGCGCCCTTTGGGCGTCCTCGGGTAAACAGTGCAAATCGATTAATACAATTGCTTTTTGAGGACTGCCAAAGGCAGCCCCTACAAATAAGCAAACCACAGCAAAAAAGAGCACACAACAAATGTGTGCCCCTCTTATCGCTGCTTACTGTTTTCTACTCACTACTTACTGCTTATTAAACTCACTTAACAAACTTAGCATTGATAATAGTATAGCCATAGGGCGGAACGTAGACTGTGTTGTTCTCGAAGCGTCCGTAGCATGGTGTGAGGTTCTCGAAGCGTTCAAGGTGGAAGTTGATGTTGCTTATGCTCACCTCGTCGCCGCTTCTGTTGATGAAGAAAATGTAGTCGAGGTCGTCGCCCTGTCGGGTGAATGCCGCTACTCTGTCATCAACGATATGCCTGTCGTTCAGCACGAAATAGGTTCGTCCCTCTTTGAGGTTCGGTATCATTCTCCTTATCTTTCCGAGGTTCTTCACGTACTCGATAAGCTCCTTGTCCTCGTTGCCCCACGGATAACATCGGCGGTTGAACGGGTCTTTGTAGCCCTGCAAGCCTGCCTCATCGCCGTAGTATATGCTCGGCACACCCGGGAGGAAGTATATGAGCGCAAATGCCGCTTTCAGCAGGTTCTTGCCACGCTGATACTCCTCATTAGTGAGGTATCTCTCGGACTGCCAGTCCTTGCTTTTGCCCTCGCAGTTTTCGCCGCCGAGACGGTTTATAGCTCGCTCGATATCGTGAGTGGACACGAAGTTCATGAGGCTATTCACCGTTGGCTTAGGATAGTTTTCAACAATGGTCATGATGGAGTCGATGAAATGCTTCACATCTCCGCCTTTGAGGAAGCTGATAACAGCCTCACGGAAAGGGTAGTTCATAACGGAGTCAAGCTGATATCCCAGCAGATAGCGCCTTTTCACGCCGTAGCTCTCCTTGTTGGAAGCGTCCTCCCAGACCTCGCCGATTATGACCTTGTCCTGACTGTACTTCTTCACGGACTTTCTCAGGTTGTTGAGGAACTGGTCGGGAAGCTCGTCCGCAACGTCAAGACGGAAGCCTGCTGCGCCCTTGCTGAGCCAGTAGTGGAGAACACCGTCATCACCGCAGATGAAGTTGGTGTACTTCTCGTTGTTCTCGTTTACGTTGGGGAGAGTGTCTATGCCCCACCATGCTTCGTAGCTGTCGGGGTAGTTGATGAAGCTGTACCAGTCGTAGTATTTGCTGTCCTTTGACTGATAAGCGCCGACTGTATCGTATCTGCCGAACTTGTTGAAGTAAACGCTGTCTGCGCCTGTGTGGGAGAAAACGCCGTCGAGGATAACGGATATGCCGTACCTTTCAGCCTCCTTGCAGAGGTCTTCAAAGTCCTCGTTAGTGCCAAGTATCGGGTCAACCTTCATATAGTCGGCTGTATTGTAGCGGTGGTTTTCGTGGGATTCAAAGATGGGGTTCAGATAGATACAGGTAACGCCCAGTTCCTCCAGATAAGCCAGCTTTGACTTGATACCCTCCAGATCGCCGCCGAAGTAGTCATTGTTCCACACATGACCGTTCTGATCGGGCTTGTAAAGGGGAGTACCGCCCCAGTCGTCACGGATAACTCTGTCACTGGGGACATTTTCGTGCACCTTTCCGCTCTTGCAGAAGCGGTCGGGGAATATCTGGTACATTATGCCGCCTTTGAGAAAATCGGGGGTCTGGTAGTCGCTGGAATAAACGGTAAGCTGGAAAAGCTCGCCGTGGTCTATCATACCCTCATGGCAGTTCACACGCTTGATATAGTGGCGGATTCCCTGCTCGGTGTATGAGAAATAGTAATAGTGGACATCGGTGTATCTTGCATTATATTCAGCCGAATAGGTGAAGCAGTCCTCCTCCTCGGAGATCTCGTTCATATTAAGAAAACGCTCCTTGAAGCCTGTACGGAAAAGCACAACAACAGGCGGAAAATCAGGGTTGATATCCTTTGGGAGTCTTATTGTGAAACGAATTGTCTCGAATTGTCTGACTGCGCCGAAAATAGATTTGTATCCTAAGTTCCATGTGTCATAAATAGGTCTCATTTCTGCTTACTCCATTCTCTGATAGTCACCTATCAGCTTTTTGCTTGTGTGTTATTGGCGTAAGAGTACATCGGGAGCCGAGGTTGGCTCCCCTACTCATATACTCGGCGCTACAGCAAAATATCCATAAATGCTTGTATAAATTCCAAATAACTGCGTCAAACTTTTTCACCATACGAAAGTATGCTTTCAAAAGTTTTCTTTGTTCTTTGAGATTTCTACGGCGCATTTCCTGTATATTTTGCTGTAGCGCCGAGTATAAAACATCAATTTGTTATCACTCAAAATGGGGACGCTGCCGTCCCCATTAAGGTTTTTGTTATTATTTTACTTATCTTAAATGCCAGATATCATCAGCATATTCTGTAACCGCACGGTCAGCAGAGAATATTCCTGCGCCTGCGATGTTGTTCAGTGACATCTTAGCCCATTTCAGCTTGTCATTGTAGCACTTGGTAATGTACTTCTGTGCGTTTCTGTAGCTGTCGAAATCGGCAAGCACCATGTACGGGTCTCTGTCCTTCAGTGAATTAGCCACATCGTTGAAGGTACAGCCGTTTATGCCGTGGTACATACGGTCAACTGCCTCGTGGATAACAGGATTGTTGTTGTATATCTCGGTAGGATTGTAGCCTCTTGCCTTCAGCTCGTTGACCTCGGGTGTGGTCATGCCGAAGATAACGATATTATCGTCACCGCAAGCCTCCTTGATCTCGATGTTAGCGCCGTCGAGAGTACCGAGAGTAACTGCACCGTTGAGCATGAGCTTCATGTTGCCCGTACCCGAAGCCTCAGTTCCTGCAAGGGATATCTGCTCGGAAACGTCGGAAGCAGGCATAAGGTGCTCTGAAAGTGTTACGCAGTAGTTTTCGAGGAATACCACCTGTAATTTCTGGTTTATTCTCGGGTTCTTTCTTATCTCCTCTGAGATAGCCCATATCATCTTGATTATCTGCTTTGCAAGGTAATATCCGGGAGCTGCCTTAGCTGCGAAGATGTAGGTCTTGGGAGTGAAAGGAGCGTCGGGGTCATTGAGCAGATAAGCGTAGTCTGCGAGGATGTTCATAACGTTGAGGTGCTGTCTCTTGTATTCGTGGAGACGCTTTACCTGAACGTCGAAAATACTGTCAGTATTGAGGATAATATCGCTCTGAGCCTTGACGTACTTTGCGAATTCTTCCTTATTCTCCTTCTTTACGTCCATGAGCTTTGTGAGAACTTCCTCATCGTTCTCGAACTTTCTCAGCTTAGCAAGCTCTGAGCCGTCCTTGATGAACTTCTTGCCGATAGTTGCGCTGAGCAGCTTGGTAAGAGCAGGGTTGGACTGGTACAGCCATCTTCTGTAAGCGATACCGTTGGTAACGTTCTTGAACTTTTCGGGAGTATTGTTGAACTCGTCGTGGAATACAGAGTCCTTGATGATCTGCGAATGGAGCTTGGATACGCCGTTTACGCTGTGTGAAGCTGCAACGCAGAGTGTAGCCATGTGTATCTGGTTGTCCTTGATGATGGACATACGTGTTGTCTTAGCGCTGTCGTAGCCGTTTCTCTCCATAAGTGACTGGCAGTAGCGGTTGTTGATCTCAACGATGATGGAGAAAATTCTCGGTACTACGGTCTTAACGAGGTTTACATCCCACTTTTCGAGAGCCTCAGCCATAACAGTGTGGTTGGTGTAGGCAAAGGTCTTTGTAACGATATTCCAAGCCTTTTCCCATGTATATCCGCAGTCGTCGAGGAGTATTCTCATCAGCTCGGGGATAGCGAGGGTAGGATGGGTGTCGTTGATATGGATAGCTACCTTTTCAGCGAGGTTTTCGAGAGTGCCGTAAACGTTCATGTGGCTCCTTACGATATCGCCGACTGCTGCTGCACAGAGGAAGTACTGCTGGCGCAGACGGAGGCTCTTGCCCTCGAGGTGGTTATCGTTAGGATAGAGTATCTTTGAGATAGCGTTGGCAATGGAGTTCTGAGCGAGAGCCTGTTCATAGTTGCCCTTGTTGAACATTTCCATATTGAAGTTAGGCGCTTTAGCCGACCACAGACGGAGCACCGAAACGCCCTCTCCGCCGTAGCCTGATACATACATATCATAAGGTGTAGCCACAACGGTATTGTAGTTCACGTGGGAGATGTAGTGGTACTGGTTGTCCCAGTATTCCTGAAGATCGCCCTCGAAGTGGATATCGATGGAAAGCTCGGGCTTCGGAACGAGCCATACAGAGCCGCCGGGAAGCCAGTTATCGGGGAGCTCGGTCTGCCAGCCGTCCTCCAGCTTCTGCTGGAAGATACCGTACTCATAGCAGATAGAATGACCCATAGCAGGGAAGTTGGTCGTAGCCAGACCGTCCAGATAGCAGGCAGCAAGTCTGCCGAGACCGCCGTTTCCGAGACCTGCATCGGGCTCGTATTCGTATATCTTATCGAGGTTTATATCGTAATTCTTGAGCATAGCCTTGATATCGTCAGCCAGTTCAAGGTTGTAGAGACTTGTTTTGAGGGAACGTCCCATAAGGAATTCCATTGAGAGATAGTATATCTGCTTTCCGCCTTCGGAGTTGGTGTGGTTCATGAAGCTCTGCCTCTTAGCTCCTAAGATCTCAACTATAATAGAAGAAAGCACATGATAGACCTGTTTGTCGGATGCCTCCTCGGGAGAAACGCTGTAGAGAAGCTGTAACTTCTTGGGGAATTCATCCTTGATCCTGTCCATTAGAGGGTTTGCCTTTTTGTTAGCCATAAATGTTCTCCATTCTGCCGCAGGGCGGCTATATTACCGTTTGTATATATATGCCCATTATGTTTTAAAATATCCCGAAAACGCTGTTGGGCGGCATTACACACGGTATATTAAAATTATACTATCTTTTGCGTGAATTTTCAACTGTATATTTCAACAAATATTTATCCACTAAATTTACACATAACGGGGATACGGGGAAAACACTGTATAAGTCGCAGTAACACGGGGATTTTTTGTTGGTGATATTCACCATAGGTTATAATATCGTGATAAAAAATTGTATGTAATAGACAAAGCTCGGACGCAAGTGAAAAAACGGATATATTTCGCAAAATTTTATTTGAAATTGCGGAAAAATGTGATATAATGGTATTTATAGAATAATGCGAGGTGAAATTAATGAAAAAGAAAAGCAAATTAAAATTTACGCTGACGAAGGTGGTGCTTACGGTGCTCTTTCTCATCCCCATAGCCCTGACCCTGTTCGTGCACGTGAAGTTTTCGGGGGAAGAGCTGCCGAAAATGGGCGGATACTATATCTATCTTTTCAAGGATGAGGACAATATGTGGGCAACTGTTCCGTCGGGTGCGGCAGGTCTTTTCCGTGTCAACGACGGTGTAAGGCATTATCCCGTTTCAAAGGGCGATCTGGTGCTTTGCAGGCTTCCCGACGATCCCGATACCGTCACTCTGCGCCACGTTCAGGAAGTCGAGCGCAGCGGCGATAAGGGCTTGTCCATAACCGTCACCGATGATTCGTGGGAACAGGAGGGAACAGCCATATCACGTGAAAGCGTTGTCAGCTCAGCGGAGTACATCATGACCAGCAAGGGCGTGGGAGCGGCGATACGCTTTATGTGCTCGCTGAAAGGCAAGCTCATCATCATAGGCATATGTCTCCTGCTGATAGCCGCTGTGGTGACACAGAAATACACAGAACCCGAAGCGGAAAGCGGCAAATAAGCCTTTGGCGAACATATATTTCCGACAGCTGAAGAACTGCGGCTCTTTGTGTATATTCAACAAAATTCACATATTCTAATGCTGCCATGCAAATTTATATAATAAAAACGAAAAAAGTATTTGAAATTTGCTGATCTTTGTGTTATAATAGAAAAGGTAGAATATTGGAGGGGCAAGCTGTATCTGTTCAGAGAAAGATAAACAGAGCATCGCAGCCGCTGTCCCATCGAAATTAAGGTTATTTTCAAAGGTGGTCATTATGGAAAAGAAAAAAGGTTTCTCGATTCTCAAGTTTTTAATTGTACTCATATGTCTTGTTCTCATTGCTTT
>JAFVBU010000221.1 GCA_017479805.1 Ruminococcus sp. | reverse complement strand
GGTTTAATGATATTTGTATGGATATGGCACGGGCGCTCGGAAAGCGCCCCTACATCACCGCCCCGAATTTACTAACGTCGTGCGAAAGCAGAATAAAAGTTTCGCAGAGAGTAAGCGAGTTTACGAGCGAAGCGTGATATGCGGTCGAGCTGGCGTCAGCTCGCAGTATTGACAAACCCACGCAATTTATGCTATAATTATAACACACAAGAGAGCTATAAAAAATAGCTCTCTTTATTTTGATGAAAGGAGTCTTTTTGTGTACAAGACCATCTTTTCCCATGTGGGAAAGTACAAAAAGCAAGCCATTCTCGCTCCTACCACCATCATAGGCGAAGTAGCTATGGAGGTTACTATCCCTTATGTTATGGCGCTTATCATCGATAACGGCGTAAAAAAGGGCGATATCGGCTATATCGTGAAAATGGGCGCTCTTATGATGCTCATGGCTGTCTTTTCACTGTCTTTCGGCGCTTTGGCGGCACGTTTCAGCGCTGTTGCGGCTATGGGCTTTGCCAAGAACCTCAGAAGCGCTCTTTTCCGCAAGGTGCAGGACTTCTCCTTTGCCAACGTGGATAAGTTCTCTACAGCTTCACTGACAACAAGACTGACCACCGATGTTACAAACATACAGAACGCTTTTATGATGTTCGTGAGAAGCGCTTTCCGCTCGCCTATCATGCTGATATGCGCTACCATCATGGCGGTAAGGGCTAACAAGGATCTGTCCGTAGTTTTCCTGTTCTCCATCCCCGTACTCGCCTGTGCGGTGTTCTTCATCATCTCAAAGGCACACCCCCGATTTGAGAAAATGCTCGGCAAGTACGACGAAATGAACGGCAAGGTGCAGGAAAACCTCATCGGCATCCGTGTAGTCAAGGCTTTTGCCCGTGAGGACTACGAAAAGAAGCGCTTCACCGAGAACACCGACGGTGTACGCATTGCTCAGTATATGGCTGAAAAGCTGGTGGTGATGAATATGCCCATCATGCAGCTCGTCATGTACGCAACTATAACCGCTATCCTCTGGTTCGGCGGAAATATGGCTGTAAAAGGCTCTATAGCCACAGGTGAGCTTTCCAGCTTCATCATGTACGTGGGACAGATACTCATGTCGCTGATGATGCTCTCAATGCTGTTCATCATGTTCGTTGTGTCACGTGCTTCCTTACAGCGTATCTATGAGGTATTAAAGGAAGAACCCGCCATAAAGGGCAGGGAGGACTCGGCAGTACAGGCTGAGGACGGCTCTGTCCGCTTTGAGAATGTCAGCTTCAGCTACTTCAACGATATGAACAACCTCGCTCTGGACAATATCAGCCTTGATATAAGCTCGGGTGAAACTATCGGCATTATCGGCGGTACGGGCTCGTCCAAGACCTCGCTTGTACAGCTTATCCCGAGGCTTTACGACACTACAGCAGGAAATGTCTATGTAGGCGGCAAAAACGTCAAGGACTACTCCCTTAAAACTCTCCGTGACAGCGTTGCAATGGTGCTCCAGAAGAACGTGCTTTTCTCGGGAACTATCAGGGATAACCTCAAATGGGGCGATGGAAATGCCACCGATGAGGAAATAATCGAAGCCTGCAAGTCAGCCTGCGCTCATGACTTTATAATGAACTTTCCCGACGGCTATGATACCGACCTCGGACAGGGCGGCGTGAATGTCTCGGGCGGTCAGAAACAGCGTCTTTGTATTGCGAGAGCGCTTCTGAAAAAGCCTAAGATAATCATTCTCGACGATTCCACCAGTGCCGTTGATACCGCTACTGACAGCAGTATCCGCAAGGCTTTCCGTGAAAAGTTAGCTGATACCACAACTATCATAATCGCACAGCGTATCTCCTCAGTAAAGGATGCCGACCGCATAATAGTTATGGACAACGGCAGAATAACCGATATCGGCACTCACGAACAGCTTCTTGAAACAAGCGAAATATACCGTGAGGTCTACGATTCACAGCAGAAAGGAGCGGATGAATAATGCCTCCAAGACAGCAGAAAGCTCCTGCAAAACCGAAGAACACATTCGGCACTCTGAAAAGGATATTCAGCTATATGTACGGCTTCAAGCCCCAGCTCATATTCGTTGTTATCGGCATACTGTTCAGCTCGGGCGCAGGAATAGTCGGAAACTATATGCTCAAGCCCATCATCGATAACATCGAGCAGGCGCTGGAAACAGGGGAATGGGACAAAAAGACCTTTGTGGGACTTCTTGTGTTCCTTGCAATAGTGTACCTTATCGGCGCACTCAGCTCCCTTTGCTATCAGAGAATACTGGTCAAAATATCTACCACTACCCTTATGCGTATAAGAAACGACCTTTTCAGCAAGATGGAAATGCTCCCTATACGCTATTTCGACAAACACACCCACGGCGAGCTTATGAGCCTTTACACCAATGATACCGATGCTCTCCGTGAAATGCTCACCAACAGCGTGGCACAGTTCATCAGCTCGGCTATCACCATAGTGGGCGTATTTACGGCAATGGTCATCTATAGCTGGAGACTTACCATAATAGTTGTAGTCATGCTGTTCATCACCATAAGGATAATCGGCTTTATCGGCTCACAAAGCGGCAAGGGCTTCATCGCACAGCAGAAGGCTCTCGGACAGGTCAACGGCTACATTGAGGAAATGATAGACGGACAGAAGGTCGTAAAGGTATTCTGCCACGAAAAACAGGCTGACGATGAGTTCGATAAGCTCAACGAGGAGCTTTGCACAGCGGCTACAAGGGCTAACACCTTTGCCAATATCCTCATGCCAATCATGAACAATCTCTCCTATATCCACTACGCTATAACAGCCATTGCAGGCGGTATCATGGCGGTAAAGGGAATAGGAAGCATGACTGTGGGAACAGTCGTTTCATATTTGCAGTTCACACGTTCGTTCTCGATGCCCATAACACAGGTATCACAGCAGTTGAACTCCGTTCTCACCGCTCTTGCAGGTGCAGAGAGGATATTTGCTGTAACAGACGAAGAACCCGAGGCAGACGACGGATATGTTACCCTCGTCAATGCGGATATCGCTCCCGACGGCACTATCACCGAAACTGACAAGCGCACAGGCAGATGGGCATGGAAGCACCCTCACAAGGCAGACGGAACAGTCACCTATACCGAGGTAAGGGGAAATGTTGAATTTGACGATGTGGTGTTCGGCTATGAACCCAACAAGACCGTCCTCAACGGCATATCCCTCTACGCAAAGCCGGGACAGAAGATAGCGTTCGTAGGCTCGACAGGTGCAGGAAAGACCACCATCACCAACCTCATCAACCGCTTTTACGATGTGCCTGACGGAAAGATACGCTATGACGGCATAAACATCAACAAGATAAAGAAAGACGACCTGCGCCGTTCGCAGTCAATAGTATTGCAGGATACCCACCTTTTCACAGGCACGGTAATGGATAATATCCGTTACGGCAAGCTGGATGCCACTGACGAGGAAGTCTATGCGGCGGCAAAGCTGGCAAATGCAGACACGTTCATCCGTCACCTTGAAAACGGCTATGATACCATGCTTACGGCAGACGGTGCAAATCTCTCACAGGGACAGAGACAGCTTCTTGCCATTGCAAGAGCGGCTATAGCCGATCCGCCTGTGCTTATCCTTGATGAAGCGACAAGCTCCATTGATACACGAACGGAAGCGCTTATTGAAAAGGGTATGGATAGCCTGATGGAGGGCAGAACGGTATTTGTTATTGCACACAGGCTTTCAACGGTGCGGAATTCTCATGCTATAATGGTGCTTGAACATGGAAAGATAATTGAGAGAGGGAACCATAATGAGCTTATTGCACAGCATGGGAAGTATTATCAGTTGTATACGGGAATGTTTGAGTTGAGTTAAAAGAAAAACAAAACACAAAAATAAAAAAGCGGCGAAGCCGCAACAGACCGGGGTCAAGGGGGATGTTATCTCCCTTGCGGGAGGTGAGCGAGGAGGGCAGAGCCCTCCTAAGCAGTAGTCAGTCCAGCGCAGCTTGGACTGACGGACGGGTAAATGCAAATAACGGTCAAGCCGTATTTAGTGGGAGGTTACTCCCATCGGCTTGACCGTTATTTCTTATGGAGCGTCCGTAAGACGT
>JAFVBU010000220.1 GCA_017479805.1 Ruminococcus sp. | reverse complement strand
ATGGGTTTGCTTCAAGGGTTATTTCCGCATCCGAAGCGAGGGCGAACTGTTCTTTCACCTCGTCCAGTATCTGCCCTATCTGTTCAGCCGTCAGCAGGGAAGGAGTTCCGCCGCCGAAGTAGACAGTCTCGGCTTTCAGCGCTCTGTTGCCGTAGTGCCGCAGATTCCGCAGTACCGCCTGAACATAAAGCTCCGTCTGCTGTTTGGTGTAGCAGACGGAGTAAAAGTCACAGTAGCTGCATTTTTTTCCGCAGAACGGCACATGGATGTAAATACCGATACCGCTCATTTTTCCTTGTTTTTCAGGTCAACTCTCACCGCAGGCTCCAAGCGGAAGAAGAAGCCGTTTGCCAGCCACGGGATGACAATGAGGAGAATGAGCAGAGCGAGGTTTATGTCCCACTCGAACTTGTCCAGCCAGTCATACTGCGTACCTGCGAAGCTGGGCGCTTTCAGATATATCCATATTATGGGGATGAAGAAAATGACCTTGATGATGAGGTTGAAAATGGTCGAACCGAAGCCGTTTACGGCTCTGCGTCCGCAGTTTTGGCAGACAGCGCCGTTTGAACGCATCGTGCCTGCTTTTATCTTAGTCCACGGGTTGAACGTTTTCTCGCCGCAGTGGGGGCAGCAGTAAATGCTTTTACTTTTATTTTCCATAATTATCCTTTCACTTTTTCGTCCACAATAAGCGGAGTCAGCTCTGTAAGCCGTGCAGCCTCGGGAGTTCTGCCCTTGTTCAGCATTCTTTTACCTGTTCTCGGGATATCCTTTTTCCTGACGGCACGCTTACGTGTGCGGAACATAGCGATAAAGTCCTCGGGGTGGAGGATGATGAGGGTCAGGAGCATAATACCGATGGCGATGAGCAGCATTTTCATGCCGATATGAGCGATAAGCCCGAATGCAAGGAGTATCATGCTGACAACGCAGAAGCTGGTGCGTGACATCTCACGCAGTCTTATCCTGACGAAGCGGAAAGCCTTGCCGATTCCCGAATTTCTGGGAAGTGCACGCTCGGGAACAACAGTCAGCACTGCCGCCGCAAGCATTACAAGAGTTATGCCGATGATGATATAGCTTATCATAAAGACCTCCCGTCAGCTATCCAGCTTGAGAACGCTCATGAACGCCTCCTGCGGCACTTCTACAGTACCGAGCTGGCGCATACGTTTCTTTCCTTCCTTCTGCTTTTCGAGCAGCTTCTTCTTACGTGTGATATCGCCGCCGTAGCACTTTGCAAGAACGTCCTTACGAACAGCCTTGACGGTTTCACGGGCGATTATCTTTCCGCCGATGGCAGCCTGTATCGGGACTTCAAAGAGCTGGCGAGGGATGTTTTCTTTCAGCTTTTCGGCTATTTTACGTGCTCTGCTGTAAGCCTTGTCGGTGTGGATGATGAAAGAGAGAGCGTCCACTATCTCGCCGTTGAGGAGGATATCCAGCTTCACCAGCTTGCTCGGAACGTATCCCATCATTTCGTAATCAAACGAAGCATAGCCTTTTGTACGGGATTTGAGAACGTCGAAGAAGTCGTAAACTATCTCGTTCAGCGGCAGTTCATAGTGAAGCTCAACACGGGTATCGTCGAGGTATTTCATGTCCTTGAACACACCACGCCTGTCCTGACAAAGCTCCATGATATTTCCCACGTAATCGGAAGGGGAGAGTATGCTTGCCTTTACCATCGGTTCTTCTGCGACCTGAATTGTTGCAGGGTCGGGATAGTTGGTAGGATTGTCGATATACTGCACCTCTCCGCTTGTAAGAGTGACTTTATATATAACCGACGGAGCGGTCGTGATAAGGTCGAGATTGTACTCACGCTCCAGACGCTCCTGAATAATCTCCATGTGGAGCAGACCGAGGAATCCGCAGCGGAAACCGAAGCCGAGAGCGATGGAAGTCTCAGGCTCAAAGGAGAGAGAAGCGTCGTTGAGTTGCAATTTTTCCAGAGCTTCACGGAGGTCGCCGTACTTAGCGCCGTCAGCAGGATAAATACCCGAGAATACCATCGGGTTGACCTTTCTGTAGCCGGGGAGCGCCTCGTCGCAGGGGGCATCGTCATTGGTAACGGTGTCGCCCACCTGAGTGTCACCGATGGACTTGATGGAAGCGGCGATATAGCCGACCTCTCCTGCTTCAAGCCTGCCGTTGTTCACGAGGGAATCAGCGTCCATGAAGCCTGCCTCAACAACATTGAAAACAGCGCCTGTAGCCATAAGGCGGATATTGTCGCCCACCCTGACAGTGCCCTCCTTGACTCTGACGTAGATGATAACGCCCTTGTATGAGTCGTAATAGCTGTCGAAAATAAGGGCTTTCAGCGGCTTTTCGGTGTCGCCCTTAGGGGCAGGGATATCGGTTACTATCCTCTCCAGTACTTCCTCGATATTTGTTCCCATTTTAGCGGAAATTCTCGGAGCGTCCATTGCAGGGATTCCGATAACGTTCTCCACCTCATTGCAAACTCTCTCGGGGTCGGCGGAGGGGAGGTCGATCTTGTTCACAACGGGAACAACTTCAAGGTCGTGTTCGATGGCGAGATAGGTGTTTGCAAGGGTCTGCGCCTCGATGCCCTGAGAAGCGTCGACAACCAGAATAGCGCCCTCACAGGCAGCCAGTGAACGTGATACCTCGTAGTTGAAGTCAACGTGACCGGGAGTGTCGATGAGGTTGAAGATGTAGTCCTCGCCGTCCTGAGCGGTATATTTCAGACGGACAGCACGGGCTTTAATGGTTATTCCACGCTCACGCTCGATATCCATATTGTCGAGAAGCTGATCCTCCATGTCACGGATGGCAACAGTTTCTGTCTTTTCAAGGATACGGTCGGCAAGGGTGGATTTACCGTGGTCTATATGAGCTATAATGCAGAAATTTCTAATTTTTTCGTTAGCCAAAGCTTTACCTCTTTTCTGTGCTCGGCGCACAATATATCAATATAAGTATAACAGAAAATGAGAGATTTGTAAAGACCATTGGCAAATAAAAAGGATACTTATTGACTTTTTTCCTTGAAATGGTATAATATCAATATAATAATTGTTTATTGACAGCCTTATTATTGCGGCTGTCAGTAAGGAACGGAGTTGTATATGATTTTTGACAGCAAAGAAGAGTACATGAGCCGCATCAGACGAGTTGTTATTTCCGAGGAGGAAATAAAGCAGAAGCTGAAAGAGGCAGGAAAATTTATTGACTCGATCTACGACGGAAAGCCCGTGCTTCTTGTAAGCATTCTCAAGGGCGCTTTTGTATTTATGGCTGATCTTGCAAGAGAAGTGACAGTGCCATGTGAGATAAGCTTCATGGCGGCGAAAAGCTACTTTGAAGGTACGGAATCCTCGGGAAATGTGGAGATAACCATGGATCTGAAACAGGATATCAGCAAGTACCATGTGGTCATCGTTGAGGATATCATCGACACAGGCAGGACACTTCACACTCTGCTGAAGATACTGAAAGTCCGTGAACCGCTCTCACTTCACGTTGTAACGCTTCTTGACAAACCTGACAGGAGAGTGGTCGAGCTGAAAGCCGATCTTTCGCTTTTCACTATCCCTGATTATTTCGTTATCGGTTACGGCCTCGATTACGGCGAGTACTACAGAAGCCTGCCGTATATTGCGGAATATGATTATGAGAAAGGTGAGTGATCGCAATGCTTGAGAAGATATTCAAACTGAAATCACATAAAACCAATGTAAAAACCGAGATAATGGCAGGTATCACCACATTCATGACTATGGCGTATATACTTGCTGTAAACCCGAATGTTCTCTCGTCAACCGGAATGGACAGCACAGCCGTGCTTCTGGCAACCTGTCTGGCATCGTTTATAGGTACAGCCTGCATGGCGTTCATGGCCAATCTGCCGTTTGCTCTTTCTGCCGGCATGGGACTGAATGCGTTCATGGCATACACGGTATGCGGAATTTACGGCTATCCGTGGCAGGCGGCACTTCTTGCGGTGTTCATCGAGGGCGTGATATTTATTATCCTTTCGCTGACAAAAGTTCGTGAAGCTATT
>JAFVBU010000219.1 GCA_017479805.1 Ruminococcus sp. | reverse complement strand
GGTTTAATGATATTTGTATGGATATGGCACGGGCGCTCGGAAAGCGCCCCTACATCACCGCCCCGAATTTACTAACGTCGTGCGAAAGCAGAATAAAAGTTTCGCAGAGAGTAAGCGAGTTTACGAGCGAAGCGTGATATGTGGTCGAGCTGACGCCAGCTCGTGACGTCAGCTCGACAGCTTGACTTAAAATGTCAGATATAGTATAATAGGAGTAGCCGCTTTTACGGCTGAGGAAAGGAGAAGGCTAAAAATGAAAGAAATCAGAAGAACGATGGCAGGTATTACAGCGCTGACACTCATGATGTCATCGGTATTCTCATGCAGCTTATCAAAGAAAGAAGAAAGCTCCGAGGAGTCAGTCACCGAGGCTCAGACCACCACCGAAGCACCTACCGAGCCCGAGGAAGAAGAAGAATTCCAGAAGGCTGACGCCAACGACGCTATGGCTATAACATGGCTCTCGGACTACGACATAAACCCTGCAAAAGGCGAAAAGAGAAGCTCTGCACTGGAAATTTTCGAGGACGTTTTCGGCGGTAAGGTCAACTTCGTCTACACCTCCGAGGACAGCAAATACGACCGCCTTGCCGAAATGATAAACGCAGGCGAGGAAGTGGATATGTTCCCATACGAAAAAGGCGCATTTCCCGAGGGTGTGCTCCGTGACCTTTACGCTCCCCTTGACGACTATTACGAGGAACTGGGCATGGACACGGGTATCTGGGACAATATGCAGGAGGTCATCGAGATGTTCAGCTATAAGGGCGGTCACTACGTTATCCCCTACAGCCTGACACGTCCGACCATTCTCACCTACAGCCGTCAGGTAATGCGTGAGGAAGGCTTCCAAGATCCCTATGAGCTTTACTGTCAGGGACAGTGGAACTGGGATGTATTCATGGAAATGATGGAGAGCTTCGTAGCTAACGGCGAGGGAAGATACGGCATAAACGGCGAATTCGGACAGGCTGCCCTTGCTTCTTCGGGAAGCACTCTTATCAGAAACGACGGCGGTCAGCTTGTGAATAATATTTCCGACAGCAATATCGGCGGTGCTGAACAGCTTCTGCTGAATATTTCACAGCAGGGACTTTACCGCTCCAACTGGATAGAGCACTTCGACACCGACGCAAATGTGCTGTTCTACGCTATGGAGGACTGGGCACTGGGCGAGTCCAACGCTCTCAACGAGGAAAAAGACCTTATGATAGTTCCGTTCCCGAAGAATCCAAATGCGGACAGGTACTGCATAAGCTGTGAGCATAACGCAAGACTTCTCGCCAAAAATTCCAACAAGGGCGGCGCTGTGGCTACATATATCCGCTGTGAGCGCCTTGCCGAGACCGAGGTCAGCTTCATGGACGAGAGAAAGGCTGCCGCAACTACGGTCATCTACAAGGGCGACGGCGATACAAAGAGCTTCATCACCGAGGAGCAGTACGACGCTTTACAAGAGTTACTCGACCCGACAAAATGCTATCCGATATTCGATTTCGGCTACGGCATGGGCAAGGCTATGTATGACCACAACGGCGCAGGTATAATGTTCGATATGGAAAACACTCTGCTGAACGGCTACTACGGCGAATGGGACTACGCAAAGGAAGCATGGTCACCCGTTGTTGACGGCGAACTGGAGCGGTTCAAGCTGCCGTCAGCTTGACCACACTCACGCTCCCACTCGCAAGCTCGTTCAGCCTCTGCGGTTCGGGGAGTCTGCTTTCGCACACGGGAATAATTACGGGTATTTACTGTAGGGGCGCAAGCTGATGCCAGCTCGACCACATACACGCTCCCACTCGCAAGCTCGTTCAGCCTCTGCGAAACTTTTATTCTGCTTTCGCTCGCTGTTATTTAATTCGTGGCGGCGATGTAGGGGCGCTTTCCGAGCGCCCGTGCCATATCCATACAAATATCATTAAACCAATTGTAGGGGCGCACAGTGTGCGCCCTTCAGTTTATCGAAAAAGTACATTTTGCGAATAAAACCAACACGGGCGCCGAAACTGCGCCCCTACACAGGTGAAATTTATGCGTAACTGACGGGAGCCCGAGGGCGGGCTCCCCTACAGATGAGTTCATGTTAATTTAAATGTTGCCCACATCAGCCCATGCTTAACAATATCTTGTCGATTTTTAGATAAACTTAGGGCGCACTATGTGCGCCCTTACTACTTACTAATTACTGATCTTCTTCAACAGCATCAGCCTCGGCATTTTCCTCCGTTGGTTCAACGGGCGGTGCTTCGGTGCTGATGTAGTTTACGGCGCTTTTCAGTGTCTCCGAGGCGGAACGAAGTATGTCAAGATCTACTATTCCTGCAACGGATACATCGTCGCCGCTGCCCTTTCGGGTCATTTCGGGCAGAAACTCCGCAAGCTGCTGTGAGCCCTCGGTCATGCCGTACTCCGCAAAGGTCAGCGCAAGTCCACGGTAAAAGCCGTGAAGCTGCTCAACGTCCCAATAGGAATTCTGCACTCCGTCCGTGCCTATGAACATAGCAGGCGGCAGGCAGTCCTTCGGGAAGTAAACGAACCTTGCCGACAGTACTGCATCCTCCTGACACAGCGAGGTCGTGATATTGTCAAAGCACCTGGGGTCGTCGGGGACCGGGTCGCAGGCAATGCCCTTGCTGTCGATGGTGACGCATTTTCCGTCGCCTATCTGTCCGCAGAACGCAAAGTCGTCCGTAGCCACGATAAAGGCAAGTGTAGTGCCGTAAGCGCTGATAAAATCACCGCTCATGTATATCTCACGGTAAAAACCGAACTCATTGGGTATCTTGTCGTACTCCTCGGGAGTGAACGGCTCCTGCTCGTGGTCGGCTTCTGCACGGCTGTGCCAGCGTGCCACTATGCTCCTCCAGAGCTGGTCGAACAGCTTATCACGCTGTTTTTCGTCGTCCATTATTTCCTCGGCATCCTTGAGACATTCAAGGAACTCCGAAACGCAGTCAAAAGCACATTCCACCGCAAACCTCGAACCTCTCTCCGTGCGGAGATAATGGGGGCTTCCGTGACCGTCGGCAACAGCGGCAAAAACGTAGTTTTCGTTGTTGATAGCCATAGAATAATCCTGACAGCATATCTTTCTCTGGATATGAGTTGCGCCAATGGTCGTTTGTGCAAAAGATGAAAATTTCTTCATCGGCTTCTCCTTTTACCAGTCGGAATCGTCCCAGTCGGCGGTATTGGCGTCGCTGAGAGCCTCTGTCGTCTGCACCTGAACATCCTCGGCAAGCTGCTTGGATATTTCAATGGGGTCTGTATTACTGTCAACAGTGCTTGAATGGCTTGCAAAAACGCTTGTGATAACGCTTGCTTTTTCTATCATAAGTCTGAGCTGATCCTTGTTCTTTACATCGAGAACAGTCTCGATACTTCCCGAAAAACGAGAGAGAACGTCCTTATCAGCGTCCTCACCGATAGCAAAGGCGATCTTGATCGAGCGCTTGAACCAATTGTTTTCTTTCAGGTGGTCGAGTGGACTTTCCCAGTTATCCGTAGGACCGCCGTCACTGAAAAGCAGAACAACAGGAGGGTAAGCGCCAGCCGTAGTTCTGAGGAACTCGTTACGTGAGAGCTTTTTATCCAGTTCCTTGCAGGCTGCACCGAGGTCGGTGACACCGCAGGCTTCAAAGGATTTGAAGCGGTAGCCCTCGGGAGAAACAGGCTCGGGAGTTACCCATGAAGCGCCTGTTGAGAATTCCAGCACCGCAATTTTAATTTCCGCATCGTCGCTCTCGTCGCTTATTTCCTGCAAAGTCTGCATGACCTCCTCAAGAGCTGACTCGACCTGTCCTATTTTACTGCCCTGCATACTGCCCGAGGTATCGATGACGTAAAAGAGCGTCATCACCTTTCTGACAGCAGGAGCGTAATCATCTAATCCCGCCATATCATTTCCTCCTATTCCATACCTTATATGAACGTATAATTACTCTTTATATATTGTACTATAAAACCGCACTTTTGTCAAGCACGAGCTGACGTCAGCTCGACCGCATATCACGCTTCGCTCGTAAACTCGCTTACTCTCTGTGAAACTTTTATTCTGCTTTCGCTCGACGGTAGTAAATATGGGGCGGTGATGTAGGGGCGCAAGCTGACGCCAGCTTGGTCGGCTTTATATCCTGTGCCGACATACCCTCATGTTCAGACAGAATCCTGCCTCACATTCGGGCAACCGCGTACACGCTCCCACTCGCAAGCTCGTTCATCCTATGCGGTTCGGGGAGTCTGCTTTCGCACACGGGAATAATTACGGGTATTTACTGTAGGGGCGCTTTCCGAGCGCCCGTGCCATATCCATACAAATATCATGAAACCAATTGTAGGGGCGCACAGTGTGCGCCCTTTTGGGTCTCAGGTGTCAGAGAAAAAGATATCAGGTGTAGGGGCTGCCTTTGGCAGCCCTCAAATAAAACGTTTATCCACATTATTATGAATTATGCATTATGAATTAAGAATTAAAAAATAATCCCCATGAAAAAATGAAAAGCTCATGGGGAAAATTTTATTCATATTCGTTATAATAATCGTCGCTGTACTCGCTGTCGCCGTATGTATCTGTTTCCTCAGCGGTATCGGTGCTTTCGGTGGTTGTTTCGGTGGTGCTGTCTGCGCCGTAGTCCTTGAAGCTGATGTTAAGGTCAACGGGAGTTTTTACACCCGGCACAACGCCGTCGCCCGTGTACTGCCACATTTCGTATTTATAGCGGTATGTAGGCTTATCGTCGTACTCCGCAAGCCAGAAGTCATAGTCCTTCAGCTTGGGAATGTCAAGGCGGTAGATAACAGTACCCTTGTTCTGGTAGATCATGGGAGTATAGCCTGCCTCCTTGATACAGCGGCAGAACGTCAGGCTGTAGTCAGCCAGCTCCTCGGGGGTAACGTAGTCGGTACGTGCCTGATCTTCCTCCACAAGCTCCCAGTCGAAAACAACGGGGTAGGTGATATTATAAGGTGCGATCGCCATAATAACGGCACTTGCCTCCTCGATAGCCTCCTCCTCGGATATAGCCTGCGAGAAGAAGTAAACGCCTGTCTTTATGCCTGCCTTGTCAGCGGCTTCAAGGTTCTCACCGAAGCGGCTGTCCATGACTATCTCGCCTGTGCCGTAGGTACGTGCACCAACACGTATCATAGCGAAGTCGATGCCTGCGGCTTTGACCATATCCCAGTCGATATCGCCCTGAAACTCGGATATATCGATACCTGCGATAGATGTTACCTTGCCGTTCTCGGTATAGAAGGAGTAGCCGTTCCTTGTGACGAAATTCTCGGTTTTAAGCGTACTTTCGGGCATATCGTCACTATGGTACTCGGAGTACATTTTTGGTTCGGTGGTAGTTTCCGTTGTAGGCTGCGGAGTGGTCACCACCTGAGTTTCGTGTGGGATATCCGCAGTAATATCTGCTAAAACAGGTTCGGCTTCGGGCTCTTTTTTGTTAAGGAGACCGCCGTCACGGAAAAGCAGCACCCATAGGATACCTGCGATCAGCAGGAGAATGAGGAATGCCTCGAATACCGCCAGTTTCTTTATGCGGTAGCGCTTTTTTTGTTTCGCCATTTACCTTTACCTCTATTGTTAACGAATGTTTCTTGTCAAAAATGCCATGCTGATAATTGAAAATCTTATCTTACCTTAGAGCCGACAGGGATGGAGTCGTCCACGAAGATGACCTTTACGCCGTCGGGAGTATCAGCAGAGCAGATCATGCCGTTGCTGTCAACACCTCTCAGCTTTACGGGCTTCAGGTTAGCGATAAGCTGGAGCTTTTTGCCGATGAGATCCTCGGGAGTATAATACTGAGCGATGCCCGATACTACCTGACGTCCGCCCATGCCGTCGTCAAGCTGTAAGCACAGGAGCTTGTCGGACTTCTTTACCTTTTCGCAGGCAATGACCTTTGCGACCCTTATCTCGACCTTTGCGAAGTCGTCAATGGTTATCTCGGGAGCAAGCTCTATAGGCTCGGCAGGTGCTTCCTCAGACTTTTCGCCGTCGGTCAGCTTAGCCTGTGCAGCCTCCATGTTCTTTCTGATTATATCGTTCAGTTCCTCAATTTCCTTGTCAACGTCGATACGTGGGAAAAGTATCTCGCCCTTGTGAACGGTGACATTTTCGGGAAGAACGCCGAATATTCCGAGCTTTTCGTACTTAACATCATCCTCGGAAGCGCCTATCTGCTCCCATACCTTCGGCATAGTTGTAGGCATGAAAGGTGAAAGGAGAGCGGATATGATACGGATAGCGTCGAGGAGATTGTAGAGAACTGCTGCAAGACGGGCTTTCTTGGTCTCGTCCTTGCCCAGCTTCCACGGCTCGGTCTCGTCGATGTACTTGTTTGCACGTGAAACGCCCTCGAAAATAGCCTCAAGAGCCTGCTTTATCCTGGTCTCGTCAATATTCTTGTCCACCTCGGGAAGAAGTCCGAGGATGACTTTCTTGAATTCCTCGTCGATATCAGCGGTCTCACGCTCTGTGGGGAGAGTGCCGCCGAAGTACTTGTCAGCCATAGCAACGGTACGTGAAACGAGGTTTCCGAAGCCGTTGGCAAGGTCGGTATTTATGCGGTTTATCATTATCTCGTTGGAGAACATACTGTCAGCGCCCAGAGCCATCTCACGGAGAATGTGGTATCTGATAGTATCAACACCGTAGCGCTCGCCCAGCATGAACGGGTCAACGACGTTTCCGAGGGACTTGGACATTTTCTCGCCCTCGCCGTTTTTGCCCTGCATGGTTATCCAGCCGTGTACAGCAAGGTGCTTGGGAAGCGGAACATCCAGAGCCATGAGCATTGCAGGCCAGATAATAGCGTGGAAACGCATGATATCCTTAGCAACCATATGAACATCAGCAGGCCAGTACTTCTCAAAGTCGCTGTAAGCCTTGTTTTCGTAGCCGAGAGCAGTGATATAGTTGGAAAGAGCGTCTATCCAGACGTATACAACGTGCTTTTCGTCAAAGGATACGGGGATTCCCCACTTGAAAGTGGTACGTGAAACGCAGAGGTCCTCCAGACCGGGCTTTATGAAGTTGTTTACCAGCTCGACAGCTCTTGTCTTGGGACGGAGGTAGTCGGTCTCAAGAAGCAGCTTCTCGATGCGGTCGGCAAAGGGTGACATTTTGAAGAAGTAAGCCTCCTCCTTTGCCAGTGTAACAGGGCGGTGACATTCGGGACAGCAGCCGTTCTCGTCAAGCTGTGATTCAGACCAGAAGCTCTCGCAGGGAGAGCAGTACTTGCCTGAGTATTCGCCCGTGGAGATGAAGCCCTTGTAGTAGAGAGCCTTGAAT
>JAFVBU010000218.1 GCA_017479805.1 Ruminococcus sp. | reverse complement strand
TGGGGAGCACATATGGTTTTCTATGAGCATTTTGACGAATGTAATGCCGTCGGGGTCGTAGATACAGGATACTTGGTCACCGTATTCGGCAAGTAATGCGTAGACGGGTTTATCATTGCTTGTTTTGCCTATGATATATGTTGAAGTTTCGCCCATATCGTCGGCATAAGGCATGGAGAGATGCTGCGACTTGCTGTATTTTTCTGTATCCCTTGCAAATTCCGCAATATTGCTTATCAGGCGGTCATTGACGTAAAAGCTCCGTTTAACGCAGTAATTATCTTTCGGTTTTGTCTGGTCTGTTGTATCCTCAACGGCAGTATCCATTATCTCTTTTATCTTTTCGTACCAGTTGTCTTTGTGGATATTCAGCGTATTAGCCTGAATTTCGTCCCAATCTGTATTTCTACTGCTGTAACTGTAGTTGTAAACAGTGCCGTACTGGTCATATATGTTAACAGACTGGTCGGGGAACCATGCGTAATTTTCACTTATCGTCACCATAACAGGCTCAGGCGGCGCTGACATGGAGTTTATGACAGTTTTCTTTAATTTGATAAGGTCGAACACATCAACAACACCGTCGCCGTTGATATCAGCGTTTCCGTTTTCGGACACGCCGTCCTTGCCGTGAAGCCAGTTCTGCAATGCTACAGCGTCGGAAATACCGACTATTCCGTCGCAGTTGCAGTCTCCCTTTAATGTGGTTTTCAAATCGGACTTATTAGCAGGAGTAATGTGCATATCCTCGTCAATTTTGAAGTATGCAGTATCAACATCCTGCTCGGGAAGCTCGTTTTTATCCGCCCTTGACTGGAAAAGGTCAAGCTGCACAACACCTGCTGTGATAGGCTTATAAAGCCTTACAACGTGCATCGTACCGCCTTCACGGGTGATATCCTCGGCTAAAGCGGAATATTCCTCGATATCCTGTATCACCACGCCTGTGCCGTTCTGATGGCAGAAAAGGCTGTAGCCCGAGGATGCAGGGATGTTGGTGCAGTACATGATATAGCCGTCCTGAACGGAGAAAGCGCCGTGCTTGCTGTAGTAAGCATTGAACTCCTCGTCGCAGTCGGGAAGCCATGAATAGATATCATTCTGCGTGATATAGCCTGTGCTGTCCTTAGTGAAGCTGAAAGAATCAACAGTCCTTTTCTGGTCGAGGTGACCGTAGTCATAGTTGATAGTCAGGTCGGAATTTTCGGGGATCTTGTACGCCGTTACCTCATAAAACAGCGAAGCAAACTCGGGGTCGGAAATAATATTGTCACTGAAAATGGTGTAGTCCTTGATATTTTCGGCAGCCGAGCCCTCATAGCTGTAGGTGCAGCGGTCTTTTATGGAATCGTTGACCTGACGGGTACAGCAGATAATGCCGTCCTGAACCCATGTTTTGCCGTGTTCGTTGAGAAATTTAATGAGAGAAGCCTGATCGTGTGGGATCCACTCGGGGATATCGGGCTTTTCAGCCTCGGAAACGGTCATATCGGCGTTGACATGAATATGAGCGGTGACAGTTGAATAATCCTCTTCATCAGTCGCCCACGGTCTGCCACGTTTGAATGTAACGTCAGCATCGCCCTCTGCTTCGCCATCATATACCTTTAGTGCATAAGTAGTACCGCCGCTCATAGGCACTATAAACCGGTTGCAGATACCGACAGTCGGGAGCTCTTTTATCTTGCCGTCACCAATACTTTCGATTTCAATGGACTGACCTATTGAAGGGGACAGATTATTGCAGTAGACCAGTTTGCCGTCCTTGTAGGATATTTCGCCGTTTTTGCTGTAATATTTCTGAGCTTCGGGGAAACTGTCGGGCAGCCAGCCGTAAATGTCTGTCTCGGCGACATTTTTTCCGTCGCTGTGGAAAGAATAGCTTTTGACACTTTCCTGCAAAGCGCCTGTATCAACTGACTTCACGCTCATCTCCACATTGATATCGATCTCGGAATCGGTGTAGATCATCAGCGCTTCATAGTAAGAGCCTGATTCCTGTATATTCTTGTAAAAATGAATATCAGAATCAAGGACATTTGACGGTATCTCGTCAAGTGTGAATTTGAAAGTTTTAGCTTCGTACTCGGAATCACGCTGATTTTCGGGATCATCCTTTGAAGTCGTGATGTTATTGACGATCTCAACCTCCTTATAGGCAGGGCGGACGATACAAATGTAGTGTCCGTCAGTGTGGGTGTAGCCGTAGGTGTTCATGAATTCCATAGCCGACAGGTAGTCATGGGGCGTCCAGTCGGGGCGCATATCCCAGTTCAGGGCTGCGGCATGAGCAGGGAAAACAGCACAGGAGCTGACAGCCATAGTCAGAGCGAGTGCAGAGGATATGGATTTTTTTGTTATTTTCATATGATAACCTCCCTCTATTGGCATGATTTGCCGTTCTTTGATAAGTTTAACGGATGAGGGAGGGGAAATGTGCGGATGGAAATGTAAACATTTTGTGAACAATAAAGAAGAAAAGAAAAAATAAAAAAAGAAAAATAAAAAAGGCGGCGCAGCCGCCTAATACCGGGATTCCAAAGGGAATATATTCCCTTTGGCAGAGGGTGAGCGAGGGGGACAGCGTCCCCCTAACAAAGCAGCAAAGCGGCGCAGCAACGCTTTGCGGATGGGTAGATGCAAGTAACGGTCAAGCCGATGATAGTATAGGTTACTAAATTCGGCTTGACCGATAATTCTTATGTATCGTCCGTCAGTCCAAGCTACGCTGGACTGACTACTTTGTTAGGGAGGCTCTGCCTCCCTCGCTCACCCTCCGCAAGGGAGATAACATCCCTCTTGACCCCGGTCTATTGCGGCTTCGCCGCTTTTTATTTTTCTTTTTTATTATCTAAAATTTCCAGCGTCCGCTCATCCCTTGTCCCCATACAATATTTCTCCAACATCCTCTCAAATATCTCATCCTCCGCAAAAAGCTCCCCAAACAAAGTCATACACGCTCTCATTTTATAAGCATCTATAGTTCCAAAAACAGAAACAG
The DNA here is from genome assembly GCA_017479805.1 of Ruminococcus sp. GTDB lineage: Bacteria > Bacillota > Clostridia > Oscillospirales > Ruminococcaceae > Ruminococcus. The sequence continues at coordinate 876 of JAFVBU010000218.1, read as the reverse complement.
GGTCACAGCAGTCAAGCTCCAATGCGGCACAGGTTATCTCACGCAGTCGCTGTCCAAGCAGGGGATGGTTATAAAACTCCCTTGCTTCCTCAACGTCATCAAGTGCATAGTATTCCGTTACTCTATCGCTTGTAAGTCCCTTTATCATGGGGAAAATGTACCATATCCAATGGGTGGACTTCATTCCGTTCCTGATCTCGTTCAGTGCGGTATGATAGTCGGAACAGTCGGGAAGTGAACCGCTGTGACCTGCAAGAAACCGCTGTAATGGGGCTTCTTCCAGCTCAATTCCCACCACCTTGTTCAGCCTCTGCTCCTCAACAGGGTAAAAGTCCGCCATATCCTCGGGCTTTGCAAAAGGCAGAGTGAACGGAGTATAGCCGCATTTCAGCAGCGGAAGTTCACGGTAAAGCTCAGCAAAATCGCTGAAAACGTGCAATGTGCTGACCTTTTTCGTGACAGTTTCGCAGGCATTTTCGGTGCAGGCGAAAACTATCTCGTCCCCGACGGCTATACTGCGCCTTTTCTCGTCGTACAGCCTTAATTCAACAGATTTGTATCCATCCCTGACCGCCCTGAACGGTTCGGGGCGGAGCTTCATTTCATGCATCATACTATCACCTCACATATTTTATTATGTACAATTATACCACGATTCGGACAAACTGTAAAGCAATATTTAGTGAGTAGTGAGTAGTAAGTAGTGAGTAGTGAGTAGAAATCAGAAAATAGAAGTTATTGCTCCACCAATTAACTCTTGAAGAATTATTGCGTAGGGCTGGCAGCGAAAGACAAGGAGGAAAGGCGCAGGAATGCTGTCGCATTTCAAGACTTTCTGACGCAGTATTTCGCTGTCAGGACAAGCAAGAAACTTCA
>JAFVBU010000217.1 GCA_017479805.1 Ruminococcus sp. | reverse complement strand
GAAGCGTAAGTCTCACGGACGCTACATAAGAAATAACGGTCAAGCCGATGGGAGTAACCTCCACTAAATTCGGCTTGACCGTTACTTGCATTTACCCGTCCGTAAAGCGCAGCTGAGCTCGCTTTACTACTGCTTAGGGGGGCTCTGCCTCCCAACGGGAGCCCGTCCCCTCTGTCAGCTACGCTGACATCTCCCCACACTGTGTGGAGTCACCCTCGTTCACCCTCCGCAAGGGAGATAACATCCCCCTTGACCCCGGTCTGTTGCGGCTTCGCCGCTTTTTTTATTTTCTTTTTTTGTTTTTTGCTTTTATTCTTCCTCCGCCGCCGTCGTTTCCTCAACCCTCGACGTCTTCATTATCGGTATCTTCGCTTTCGTCACCGACCATACCTCATCCGATGTCAGACATGAAATATTAGCATCAAAACTCAGCTTCTGCTCCGATTTATCTAAATTCAGCAAGCTCGCATCCGCTACAAAATCCTTCGATGAAAGCTGATCCAGCACCTCGGCAGGTCCCACTATAGTAATGGTCAGCTTCTTTATGATAGGTTCATAAGTGTAGCTGTCCCTCGGTATATCGCTGAGCTGTATGCTCGATGAATCAAGTGTGATCTCCTTTCGGGTAAGTCCCGTATCTTCAAGTCGGACATTTACTGTTGCTTCTCCCGATTTGTTTATCATTCCCAGATTCGTCAGCTTTTCGTTTATGTCAAAGTCCTTTGAATAGCCTAAATCGATATCGCTGAGATTTATCTTCTGCACCTCAAAGGTGTCGGATATCTCCGCATTGCTGTTCCTTGAAGCAATGGTCAAAGACTCGGGATTGATAATCAGCTTTTGCAGAAGTGCGTCCTTGTTGAAATTCTCGGGGACGTTGGTTATCTGCACTACAGGAGTTACGTTTTTCTGAATGAGCACGGGAACGGTAATGACAAAGCTGTTAGTGCTGAACGTCATATTCTGCTGGTCGATAGCCACATCGTCATCGGAGTAAAGCTGTAGGCTGTCGGAAGTGATGGCGAATGATGCGTCCACATCGGTGAGCGCCTTGTCGGAGTATGCATAACACTTCGTCACCTTGTCGAGCTGTGCGGACGGACCTAAGATAGTGACCACATTAGGCTCGCAGGTGTATTCGTCGGGGACTTTACCCTCGGCAAAGGTGATATTCGGCACTCTCGGAGTAACAGGCACTTCCTTTGTGCTGTACTTATCGATGTTCAGAGTTACTACAGAGGGTGTTATGGACTCCAGCTCGTAGCTCACACCTGCGGTGCTCCTCAGCTTTATGGGAAAGGTACGCTTGCCCGACTTTGTCACATTTTCAAAGTCCACATAGGCTTCAAGAGTATCTGCATTGAGGTTTCGTATCTGTGTCTTGCTGCACTTTATCTTTACCTCCACCTCGGAAACGTTGCTGTCGATGATGGAAAGATCGTTGTCAGCCAGTGAGGTTCCCATAGTATCAAGGTTTACGGGAACATGGGCTATGGTCTTGGGGGCGGACTGGTCAAGTCCCATTGATATCATCAGCCACACGATAATGGCGAGGATAAGTGAGATAACAGCCAGCCGTGTATTATTGGTAAGACCCGTTTCAATGCGTTTGCCCATATTTTTCAGTACACTCATTTCTTACCCTCCTTTTCGGAGCGGAAAGAAAAGATCTTTTTTCTTCCTATGGCAAGCTCGGTCTTGTCGTTGAAAATTTCTTCTTCAAGGAGCTTTTTCAGTTTTTCATGGGTATAGTCCCTTGTGAGAACGCCGTTCATGGCAACTGATATCTGTCCCGTTTCTTCCGATACCACGATAACGATAGCGTCGGAGTTTTCACTCATGCCGATAGCGGCTCTGTGCCTTGAACCCAGCTTTTTGTTGATAAGCTCGTCCTTTTGAGGCTTTGGCAGAAAGCAGGCGGCGGCAAGTATGATACCGTCACGCATGATAACAGCGCCGTCGTGAAGGGGAGTTTTCGGGTAGAAGATATTTCCGAAAACCTCCTTGCTGGGGGTGGCATTCATAACAGTTCCTGTTTCTATCTGTTCGCCCAGACGCACCTGACGCTCAACTACGATAAGTGCGCCTGTGCAGGTAGCCGAAAGCTCAACACAGGAATCGCATATAGCGTCTATGGCAGGCTCCCACTTCTGTTTCATTTCGTCGGAGCTTTGTCCGAAACCGAAAAGATTTATGCCGAACCTTGTACGTCCTGCCTTTTCAAGAGCACGGCGAAGCTCGGGCTGAAAGAGCATTATCATGGCAAGAACACCGATGCTCAGAGCCTGCTTTAAAATGTATGTAACGGCGGTAAGACCGATGAAATGGCTTATATAGTATCCGACCACAAGGAAAAGGATACCCTTTACAAGCTGACCTGCACGTGTCTCACGGATGAGCTTCAGAAGCAGGTATATGACATAAGCCAGAATGAGTACATCGATTATATCTATTGGCTTGATGGTACTCAGCACACTCAGCAGACCGTCAATAATGTCTCTGAATCCTGATGACATTGATACACATCCCTTCTTTGGGGTGATTATGGTTTACACATATTTATTATTATAAAAATGCACAGTTCCTCATATTCTATTGTACCACAAAATCAGATTATTTCAATAGTTTTTTTATTAATTTCAAATTTTTTTCATATTTCTTATAGTCTCTGTAAGTCTCAGCACTTCCTGTTCCGTGTTGAACACCGACGGTGCAAAACGGACTGTTCCGCTTTTTGTGCCGAGAGAAGCGTGTGCAAGTGCCGCACAGTGAAAGCCTGCACGGAGACAAAAGCCCTTTTCCGCAAGCTGTGCCGCCACGCTCTCGGACGGGATATCTCCCACGTTGAAAGCCACAATTGGAACGTATTCAGCCGTTTTCTCCCTGTACACCCTGACATCCCCGTCAAGCCCCGACATAAAACAGCGGCACAGTCTGTCCTCGTGGGCGAATATACGCCTGATACCTGTCTTTTTCACAAAATCGATGCCTGCCTTTACACTGACAGTACCTATTATATTGGGAGTGCCGCTTTCAAGGCTGTCGGGGAGGATATCGGGCTGCAAAAGACTGAGCGAACTGCTGCCTGTGCCGCCCTGAATTATTGGTGATATGGGATATTTGCCGTCCGTCACAAGAAGCCCCGTGCCTGTGATACCGTAAAGTCCCTTGTGACCTGCGGTGCAGAGGATATTTATGCCGTCGCTGAGCTTTACATCTATGATACCGCAGGCTTGTGCACCGTCGGCAATGAAGCATATACCGTGCTCACGGCAAAGAGCGGCTATCTCACGGTAGGGGAGTATCTGCCCTGTCACGTTGCTTGCGAGAGTGCAGACCACCGCCTTTGTGTCTTCACGTATAAGGGAGCGGAAGCTGTCGATAGTGCGTTCATCCTCGGGATAGACCTCGGCTATGGAAAGGCGCAGACGGTTTTTCAGTGCAAGCGCCGCCGCAGGTCTTGCGGAGGAATTGTGCTCCATCCCCGAGATTATCAGGTGACCGCCGCCGTTCATTATGCCTTTTATCGCCATATTCAGCGCATAGGTGCAGTTCATGGTGAATACGGTGTTTTCGGGCTGTGCGCCGAAGAATGAAGCCACGGTCTCACGGGCGGAGTAAAGCGCTTCGGAGGTACGCATAGCCAGCGGATGACCGCCTCTGCCTGCGTTGCCGCCGTATTTTTTCATAGCCGCCGCAACAGCCTGCCGCACGGAAAGCGGCTTAGGGAAAGTAGTAGCGGCATTGTCGAAATTTATCATATCAGGCACCTCCCTCGGATATATCATTAATATACTTAAAGGGGACTGCATTTCTCTCCAGTATCTCGGCGGCTTCAAGGCAGTAACCGTAAATATGGAGCAGAAAACCGCAGCCGCCCGAGGAATTTTTGTCCTTTCTCACGACTTTGCAGCGATACCCTCTTGAACGCAGAAGCCTTTCAGCCTTGACCGCATAGGTATAGGAGGGCATTTCCGCAATGCAAACTGTCATAACCATCACCCCGTTCCTACAGGAACTGTGCATAGTGCGGTACTCCTTATTATATGCCTGATTTTAGTTATTAGTGAATGGATGTCAGTAAGTAGTGAGTAGTAAGTAGTAAGTAGTGAGTAGTGAGTAGTAAGTAGTGAGTAGTAAGTAGAAAGTAGAAAGTAGTAGGGGCGGCGTTCCGCCGCCCGTTAATTCCCATACAAATATGAATAGAACATTGTAGGGGACGGCGTTCCCTACAATTGGTAACCGCAAATCGCATTGTAACCAACGGGCGGATGATATCCGCCCCTACATTCTCAATTCTCAATTTACGACACTGTCATACAGATTCACGCCATTTTCACATTCTGTCACACAGTTTTGACCCATGTGAAAAAAACAACACAAAAACTTCCCATAAAAAATACAATTATCGCAAATTAATATCACACAGGACAAATATAATATAATCACAGAAACGGGAAAGACCCCGTGAGAATAAAGATTAAAAAAAGGAACGTGAATATTATGAGAGAAGAATATGAGTATACAGTAAACAATATGGACGAGAACAGTGAGGTAAACGGTATGAATGATATGAATAACATGAACAGCGGATATAACGGATTTTCAGCAGACGGCAATTCATCTAAGAAGAATAAGAAGCACCTCGGTGCTAAGATAGCCGCTTCACTTATGGCAATGGCTCTTGTTTCAACAGGCTCTATCGGTGTTTACCGCCAGTTCGCAGGCACAAATACAGCTTCCACAGCAGTTACCGAGACAGCAGAGGCTTCCACCGCTGATACAGCAAAGTCCATCATCAACAAGGCTAAGAACGTCAGCATCATCAAGCCCGAGGATTCAGAGGGCGGCACTCTTACAACTGAGGAAGTAGTTGACAAGGTGCTCCCGTCTGTAGTCGGTATCGAGTCAACCTTCACAATGACCACAGAGAACAGCGGCGGTAACTTCTTCAACTTCGGCGGTTTCGGCGGATTTGACTTCGGTCAGAGCCAGCAGCCTCAGACTTCAACAGCTACCGCTACAGGTACAGGCGTTGTTATAACTGAGGACGGCTACATTGTTACAAATGCACACGTTTTGCAGGCTGACGGCTATCACAGTGTCCACACCACCGACAACCGGGTGTTCAGCGCAAAGGTCGTCGGCAGAGATGCTAAGACTGAGATTGCCGTGATAAAGGTCAGCGGAGTGAAGCTGACTCAGGCTGTTCTGGGCGATTCCGACGAGGTGCTGGTGGGCGAACAGGTCATTGCTGTGGGCAATCCGGCAGGACTGTCAAGCACCGTTACTGACGGTATCGTTTCCGCTGTGAACCGCAAGATAAGAGGCGATTCCACCGGCTTTGAGATGAACTGCATACAGACCAATGCCGACATTAGTCCCGGAAACTCCGGCGGCGCTCTGGTGAATTTGTATGGTCAGGTGATCGGCATCAATTCATCAAAGTTCGTCAGCAGCAGCTAGGAGGGTGTGG
>JAFVBU010000216.1 GCA_017479805.1 Ruminococcus sp. | reverse complement strand
TCCCCGTACGCGGATCCGGGATTTGCCGCATGATTTCAATAATTCCTTTGCTCATGGTATGATCTCCTTTGCCTTTTTGTTATATCATACCATATTCCTCACTTTTTGTATACCTTTATTTTTCGTAAGCGATTGCCGTGGACTCAAGCTGACGCCAGCTTGCTATTTAAGTCAAGATGTGGTATAATAAGAAATGAATCTTATTCGGAGGAGGAAGTTATGAAATTTCTCGCTATTGACGGAAACAGTATCCTCAACCGTGCGTTTTACGGTGTGAAGATGCTTTCCAATAAAAAAGGTGTGTTTACCAATGCCATTTTCGGCTTTATGAATATCTACATGAAGCACATCGCAGACGTCAAGCCCGATGCCGTGGCTGTGGCTTTCGACCTGCGTTCGCCTACTTTCCGCCACAAAGCCGTTGACACCTACAAAGCCAACCGCAAGGGTATGCCCGAGGAGCTTGCACAGCAGCTTCCGCTGGTAAAGGAGCTTTTAGGGCTGATGGGCGTTAAGGTCGTGGAATGTGAGGGCTATGAGGCTGACGATATCCTCGGCACTCTCTCAAAAGCCTGTTCCGACAACGGCGACAAGTGCTTCGTGCTGACGGGCGACCGTGACAGCTTGCAGCTTATCGACGATAATGTTACTGTCATCCTTGCAAAGACTAAGGAGGATATTTACTACACTCCCGACCGCTTCATGGAGGACTACGGCTTCGAGCCAATAAAGCTCATCGACCTTAAAGCGCTGATGGGCGACAGCTCCGACAATATCAGCGGTGTGGCAGGTATCGGTGAAAAGACTGCTTCGACGCTTATAAAGGAGTACGGCACTATCGAAAATCTCTATGCGAACTATGAGGCTTCCGACCTGACAAAGGGTGTCAAGACAAAGCTGGCAAACGGCGCAGAATCGGCAAAGCAGAGCAAGTGGCTGGCAACTATCGTCCGTGACGCTCCCGTTGATACAAATACGGCTGATTACGTCCCCACCGAGCAGGACACCGCAGGTATAAGCCGTCTGCTGGCTGAACTGGAAATGTTCAAGCTGCTGGAGAAAATGAACATAAGCGCCGCCGAGGGAACAAATTCCGCTCCCGAGGTCATGGCAGAGGAAGCGCCTGTTATCGAGGCTGTGCAGTCCGAGCTGACCGCCGATATCATCGGAAAGCTCACCCCCTGCACCTATCTTCTCCGTGAGGGAAAGCTGTCTGTCCGTGAGGGGAGCAACGTCTATACTACCGAGGATGAGGGGCTTATCCTTGATTTTCTCGGCTCTGACTGCGAAAAAGCCACCGACGATGCAAAGGCACATTACCGCTTTGCAATGGCTCACGGCAGGGAACTGAAAAATCTGAAAAACGATGCGGCGATATGCGGCTATCTGCTCAATACCTCAGCCACCGATTATGCCATAGAAAAGCTGTGTGCGGAGTACGGTGTGCATTATTATTCCGAAAACGGCGAACTTGCCGACCTGCTTTCTCTGGAGCTTCTTATAAAGCGGCTTCGTGGGGATATCGAAAAAGAGGGAATGACCCGACTGCTGGAGGATATCGAACTGCCCCTGACCGAGGTGCTGGCTTCGATGGAGGATACGGGAATACTCATCGACAAAAAGGGCGTTGAGGAATTCGGCACCTATCTCAGCGAAATGATAGAGGAAACTCAGCAGATGGTCTACGACGATGCAGGGCATGAATTCAACATTGCCTCGCCGAAACAGCTCGGAACTGTGCTTTTCGAGGAAATGGGACTGCCTGCGAAGAAAAAGACCAAAAGCGGATATTCCACCAATGCTGAGGTGCTGGAGGAACTGCGGAACGATGCACCGATAGTGGACAATGTGCTGAAATACCGCCAGTACACTAAGCTGAACTCCACCTACGTTGTGGGACTTCTGGACAAGATCGCCCCTGACGGACGTATCCACACATGGTTCAGACAGACCGAGACAAGGACGGGACGTATCTCCTCCACCGAGCCGAATATGCAGAATATCCCTGTCCGCACCGAGCTGGGCTCGCAGATGAGGAAGTTCTTCACCGCTCCCGAGGGCAGAAAGCTGGTGGATGCCGACTACAGCCAGATCGAGCTGAGAGTTATGGCGCACCTCTGCGGCGACAAGAATATGATAGAAGCGTTCAATTCGGGCGAGGACATCCACACCTCCACCGCCGCACAGGTATTCGATATGCCGTCCATCATGGTCACACCCGAGATGAGAAGTGCCGCAAAAGCGGTTAATTTCGGCATAATCTACGGTATCGGCGCATTCTCTCTTGCCAAGGATATCGGCACTTCCGTGGCAAAGGCGAAGAAGTACATTGCCGATTATCTTGCGAAATATTCAAAGGTGAACGAGTTCATGGAAGCCACCGTTGACGGCGCATACAAGAACGGCTATGTTACCACCATGTTCGGCAGAAAGCGCCGTATCCCCGAGCTTGCGTCCTCCAACAAGGTCTTGCAGGCAGCAGGAAAGCGTATCGCCATGAACACCCCTGTGCAGGGCACAGCCGCCGACCTTATCAAGATAGCCATGATAAACGTCTACAAGCGCCTTAAAGCCGAGGATATCGACGCAAAGCTCATATTACAAGTGCACGATGAGCTCATTCTCGAAGCCTCCGAAGCCGATGCAGACCGTGCCGCAAAGCTGCTCTGCGAGGAAATGCAGAACGTCTGCGAGATGAAAGTTCCGCTTTCGGTCGACGTACACACGGGTTCTTCATGGTACGAAGCTAAGCAATAAGCAGTAAGTAGTAAGTAGTAAGTAGTTTGTATGGGCGGCGTTCCGCCGCCCATAAATCCGTGCAAATACGATAATACATTCACTGTATTTGTAAAAGCGAGCGAAAGCAGATTGACCTCCCCGCAGAGAGTAAGCGAGATTACGAGCGAAGCGTGGGTGTGGCTGCCCGAATGTGAGACGGGATTCTGTCTGAACATGAGGGTATGTCGGCACGGGATGTAAAGCCGACCAAGCTGACGCCAGCTTGTAGCGACGACCATTGGTCGTCCGCAAGTTATAATAAAACTTACGGTTACTGCTTGTAGGGAACGGCGCCCTCGCCGTTCCATGCCTTCTTGTACACTTCAATGGAACGCCGAGGGCGGCGTTCCCTACGAAAAATAGATCATATGAACGATTATACTGTTAAAAAAATAAATAATGACTTGATAAAGAATATTTTTGGTGAACTGTCTGTTCTCGACAGGATATGTGTCGGCACCGAAGGCTGGTCTGCACGGGATTTTTACGATGAAGCCGCAAAGGATGGCGGTATCGTCCTTGCAATGATGGACGGCGAACGTGTTATAGGCGCTGTTGCAGGCT
>JAFVBU010000215.1 GCA_017479805.1 Ruminococcus sp. | reverse complement strand
CTCGTTCCAGCTGACCATATTGAGTTCCTTTGTCCAACCCTTTGCGTTTTCGGAGAGAACGCCGATCTTTTCGGTGATCTCGTATTTAAGTTCTGCCATTGTTTTTTAGTCCTTTCCTTTGCATAATATTCACGGTTACCCGTTCAAGTAGTTATTATAACACAAAATTTGGAATTTGTCTATAGTCTGAGCAATAAAAAATATTCTTATTTCGATTGACTAAATGTTTAAAATCTGTTATAATAATAATGATCTTTTGATCTTATCTGTAAAAAAGGAGGTGAAAATAATTGTCAGCACTCACAATTAAAAAGTACGTGGCTGAATGTATCGGTACTTTCGTTCTGGTACTCCTCGGCTGCGGTACTGCAATGCTCGTTGGATGTGATGCAGTAAACGGCGGAGGATATATCCTCACTGCTCTTGCTTTCGGTCTCGTTATCGTCGGCATGGCTTACTGTATCGGCAACATCTCAGGCTGCCACATCAATCCTGCTGTTTCCCTTGGTGTTCTCATCAGCGGAGGTATGTCAGCAGCGGATTTCGTCGGCTACGTTATCTCACAGTGCATCGGCGCTTTCGCAGGTGCAGGAGTTCTGAAGCTGATCTTCGATCTCGGTAATATCGAGGATAAGACAGGCGGTCTGGGTTCAAACGGACTGGCAGGCGTTAACGGAAGCGCCGGTGCAGGACTTCTCGTTGAGATCCTCCTCACCTGCATATTCGTTATGACCATCCTCGGTGTAACATCCAAAAAGGCTAAGCACGGCTCTTTCGGCGGTCTTATCATCGGTCTTACTCTGACACTGGTGCACATTTTCGGTATCGGTCTCACAGGTACTTCCGTAAACCCTGCAAGAAGCATCGGTCCTGCTATTCTCGCAGGCGGCTCTGCTGTATCTGACCTTTGGGTATTCATCGTTGGTCCGTTCATCGGCGCAGCTATTGCAGCATTCGTTTACAAGTGGATGGAATCCTCCATCGAGGCTGAGAAGCCTGTAGTTGCGAAGGCTCCTGCTGTTTCAAAGCCTGCTGCTAAGCAGAACAAACCAAAGAAAAAGTGATCGTTTGAGATCAAACCGCAGAGATGTGCCTCTGCGGTTTTTCTTTTGCAGTTTTCGGTTATCCACTTGTTTGGATTATATTTAGGTAAATTGTCTAAATTGACAAAAAACTGCTGATTCGCCTTGTCAAGCGCTTGACAAAGGCGCGAAAAAGTGTTATAGTAATTAAGTAATGTACAATTGTACATCACACACGGACGTTTTTACAATAAAGTTTCAGAGGATAATTTCAATGGAAAATAAATCTCAGCTTATTGTTGCCGACTCAAAGATACTCCCCGAGGTGTTCACCAAGGTACTGGAGATAAAAAAGCTAATGGCACAGAAAGGCGAAAAGAGCTTCGCTTCAGCCTGTAAAAGAGTCGGTATTTCAAGAAGTGCTTACTACAAGTACAAGGACAGCGTTTTCTCCTATGAGGAACTGTTTACCAGAAGAATAGTCAATCTTCATCTTCTTCTCAACGACAGCCCCGGAGTGCTCTCAAATGCTCTCGCTTTCCTGCACAGTCTGAATGCAAATATCCTGACCCTTAATCAGAGCATACCCGTTGACGGCGTTGCTCAGGTCAATATTTCCCTCAGACTGTCAAACAGTGCCGACGACCAGCTTGTCGGTCTCAATTCGATCAACGAACTCGACGGTGTTCTCGAAGCAAAAATACTGTCCGCCGAGTAATTATACGGAGGTTTTCTTTTATGTCAGTTAAATTCGCAGTTTTAGGTCATGGTGTTGTAGGCTCAGGCGTTGTGGAGCTTTTCTATAAGAATAAGAAAAGCATCGAAAAGCGTGCGGGCACTGAGATGGATATAAAGTATATCCTCGACCTCAGAGACTTCCCTGACTCTCCTTACAAGGACAAGTTCACAAAGGACTTCAACGATATCCTCAATGACGATGAAGTTACCTCTGTTGCCGAGTGCATGGGCGGTGTCGAGCCTGCTTTCACTTTCGTCAAGTCATGCCTTGAAAAGGGCAAGAGCGTTTCCACTTCAAATAAGGAGCTTGTGGCTGAAAAAGGCGATATCCTGCTTCAGACTGCAAAGGAGCACAACTGCAACTTCTTCTTTGAGGCAAGCGTAGGCGGCGCTATCCCGATAATCCGTCCGCTCCACCGCTGCCTCGCTGCAAATGATATCACTAAGGTAGCAGGTATCCTTAACGGTACTACAAACTTCATCCTCACAAAGATGTACAACGAAAATATGCCTTTCGCAGACGCTCTCAGTCTCGCTCAGGAGCTTGGCTACGCTGAAAAAGACCCCACAGCCGATATCGAGGGTCACGATGCCTGCCGTAAGATATGCATAATCTCATCACTGGTATTCGGCAAGCACGTTTATCCAAAGAGCGTTTACACAAAGGGTATCTCTCAGGTAGAGCTGTGCGACGTTGCTGCTGCTGACGTCCTCGGCTACGCTATCAAGCTGGTGGCTATGGTAACAAAGCTCAGCGACGGAAAGATACTTCCCTGCGTTATGCCGACTCTTGTTTCCTATGACAACATCATGTCAGGTGTAAATGACGTTTTCAATGCTGTACTGGTTTATGGCGACGGTGTTGACCAGACAATGTTCTACGGCAGAGGTGCAGGCAAGCTGCCTACAGCAAGCGCTGTTCTCGGTGACGTTATCGAGACTGCAAAGAGCCACGGCACTGTTGTTTCCCAGACTTGGGAGGCTTCCTCGGACGACAGCTTCGTTGAAGGTATCGACAGCTACAAGTCACGCTGGTACTTCCGTGTTCCTGCTGATTCAAAGCTGGACGGCGTTGAGGTATACAACCACGACGACGGTCTTTCATACATCACAGTGAACGAAATGACATTTGCCGAAGCTAAGGCAAAGGCTGCCGCTCTTGGTGCTCTGGCTTATATGCCTGTTATGGAATAATGATGATATAAGAGTTTAAAGCCATAGTATTCCTGATGTGATTGTCAGAATACTATGGCTTTTTTGGGAGTGGTAAAATATGGACTTAAATGATCAGAAAATACTCGCAGAGGGAAAGCTGAGGGCGTACTGTGACGACACTACGATCTCAGAGCCGCCGAGCCATGCAGAATGTATTTTTGAGCTGTTTTCTTCTTTCAAGCACACGGGCGACAGCAGAAGCGGAGAAACGCCTTTAGAAAAGCTGCATAATGATTTCCCGAACATAGCTGAAAACGAACTGGCAGAGCTTATCGCATACTTCAAGCAGGCAGACGACTATTGCAGCAGTGTTTGCTGTGCCTATGCAATGAAGTACCCGTACCCTGTCAGTGCTCAAAAAACAGAAGAAGAACAAGAGGATACGGGACGGGTAATTAAAGCGTGCCGCCAAAGATATAATTGGTTAACGCAGGAATATATTGTAGCGTATCTGGTAGGTATAGTTGCTATGTGCATAAGATAAATTAAGCCCCGACACTGTTTCGGGGCTTTTATGTATTATATGAGCAGGTACAGAAAATTCAGCGCCCTGCTGTAAAGCTGGCGTGGCTTTGCTCTCTCTGCGGTCAGCATTTCTGCAAAAGCTACTGCGTCCTCGATATCGGGCGAAAAATCTGCGATACGCTCAGTTTCGCCTGTTCTGCTGTCAACAGCTTCGATACCATATGTGTTGCTTTCCTTGCCGTGTCTGACAGTCCGCCCTGCCGTGACCCTGTAGGCTACCTTTCTGTCACTGAAAATTTCCAGATATACCGTCCTGTCTGTAACATCCGTCACCTTATTTTTTAATACTGCGAACATATTGCTCCTCCTTTTGAACTTGATACACAAATTATAGCATATCCAAGCCTTTTTTTGAACGGAGAATATTAAGGGATTTTGAGATTTTCGGCAGAAAAATGTTCCGCTGAACAGGGGACTTAAATATAAAAAACACGGGTAATTGTACCCGTGTTTTTTTAATTAGTCAGACTGAGAAAACAGGCTCAGTCTGTTTCCTTGCGGATAACTGTGCCGCTTGGGAACACAGTATCACACTTGAAAGAAAACTTCATCATAGCGTGATTTGCAGTTTCTATATGCTCGCCGTTCTCGTCGAACAGGGTATCGAGCGTCATCTCCACCGGCTTGCAGGAGGGAGCGAGAAGCTCCACCTTATCGCCTGCGAAGAAACGGTTGCGCTGAGTGCAGTAAACAGTGCCGTTTTCACACTTTTCAACTACGGCTACAACGTCATAATTGCGGATATATCCGCTGTTTTCGTAATACTGCGACTCCTCGGGAACTCCGAAGAAGAAGCCCTTTGAGTATTTTCTGTGGCTGACCTTGTACACCTCGTCACGTATCCAGTCGGGCAGCTTGAAGTTGTACGGGTCTTTATAGTATTCGTCCACCGCCATGCGGTAAGCGTTGGTAACAACAGCCACATAGTAAGCAGACTTTGCACGCCCCTCTATTTTAAGGCTTGTAACTCCTACCTCAGCCAGCTTGTCGATGTGCTCTATCATGCACATATCCTTTGCATTGAGGATGTAAGTGCCCTTTTCGTCCTCGAAAATAGGGAAGTATTCGCCTGGGCGTTTTTCCTCCATGAGATGATATCCCCATCTGCACGGCTGAGCGCATTCGCCACGGTTAGCGTCACGGTTCACCAGATACTGTGAAAGGAGACATCTTCCCGAGAAAGAAACACACATAGCGCCGTGAACGAAGCATTCAATATCCATATCGTCGGGAAATTTTTCACGTATCTCAGCGATCTCGTCCAGTGAAAGCTCTCTTGCGAGAACAACACGTTTAGGGCCCATGTTGTAGAGTTCACGGGCAGTAACGTAATTGACGATACCTGTCTGAGTAGAAATATGTATCTCCATATCAGGAGCGTATCTCTTTATCAGCATGAGAAGTCCGATATCGGCAACGATCATAGCGTCAACTTTAGCTTCAACAGCTTCACGGACGAACTGCTCAAAAAATGGTATCTCGTTGTTGCGGGGGAGAGTGTTGCAGGTAAGATATACCTTTACGCCTTTTTCGTGAGCTATCTGAACTGCATTGCAAAGCTGTTCAAAGTCGAAATTAATCGGCGATG
>JAFVBU010000214.1 GCA_017479805.1 Ruminococcus sp. | reverse complement strand
GTGATACCCTCGATAGCCTCGATGGAGGTATTAGGATTGTAGCGGATATCCATTGTTGGCTCGCCGTTCAGGTTTACGTACTGTGTTGCGATCTGTCCCTTTGCAGCCAGCTTCCGGATGAGGTCTATAGGTGCTACGAAGCGTCCCTCGCCGTGTGAGATCGGAACTGTGTGGATATCGCCAACCTTGTTGCCGTAGAGCCACGGGCTCTTGTTGGATGCGATACGTGTTGTTACCATCATTGACTGGTGTCTTGCAATGGTGTTGAATGTCAGTGTAGGTGAATCGTCTGTCATGTCAACTATCTCGCCGTATGGCACAAGTCCCAGCTTGATAAGTGCCTGGAAGCCATTGCAGATACCCAGCATAAGACCGTCACGGTTCTTCAGCAGGTCGTGTACAGCGTCCTTTATCTTAGGATTGCGGAAGAATGCAGTAATGAACTTACCGCTTCCCTCGGGCTCGTCACCGCCGCTGAATCCGCCGGGTATCATGATTATCTGTGACTCTCTTATTGCCTTTTCAAAGTAGTCAACGGACTCCTCGATATCCCCTGCGAACATATTGCGGATAACAACTGTCTCGGTAACTGCGCCTGCCTTTTCAAATGCTCTTGCTGTGTCGTATTCACAGTTTGTGCCCGGGAATACAGGGATGAGCACCTTCGGCTGTGCAGCCTTGATCGTAGCGGAAAGGTGGATGTTTTCGTTGTATGAATAAGTCTCAGGCTTAGCGTCTGTAGTCTTTATCCTGCATGGGAATACGGGTTCGAGCTTGCCCTCCCATACCTGCTGGAGCTCATCAAGAGACATCGTGTATTCCTTTGTAACAATGCTGTAGTCCTTGATGGTCTGACCGATAAGGTTCTCGCCCTCCTCAGCTTCGCCGTTCAGCTCAACGATGAATGAGCCGTAGCAAGGCTGGAAAAGCTGCTTTTCCGTCAGCTTGGTGAGGAATTCAAAGCCTATCTTGTTGCCGAAGCACATCTTAGCGATACCCTCAGCAGCTCCGCCGTAGCCGTTTGTCCAGATCGCATTTGCTCTGCCGTCAGCGATGAGCTTTTCAACCTTGTCGAAGCAAGCCTTGATGCTGTCGAATACGGGCAGACCGTTCTCGTCATATTCGGGAGTGATGAGTATAACAGGGTCGCCAGCGGACTTGAACTCAGTGGATACTATCTTGTCAGCCGCAGCTGTTGATACTGCGAATGATACCAGTGTAGGCGGAACGTCGATATTCTCGAAAGTACCCGACATAGAGTCTTTACCGCCGATAGAGCCGCAGCCCATTTCGAGCTGTGCCTTGAATGCACCGAGAAGCGCAGCCATTGGCTTGCCCCAGCGCTTGGGGTCGTTCTGTGTTCTCTCGAAATACTCCTGGAATGTGAGCCAGCACTTCTTATAAGTACCGCCTGCTGCAACTACCTTAGCGATGGACTCGATTACAGCCAGCATTGCGCCGTGGTACGGGCTCTTTGAGGATATATCGGGATTGTAGCCCCAGCCCATCAGTGAGCAGGTATTTGTCTCGCCCTTGAGTACGGGTATCTTTGCAGCCATAGCCTGTGAGGGAGTGAGCTGATATACACCGCCGAAAGGCATGAGGACTGTTCCTGCGCCGATGGTGGAGTCGAACTTCTCAATGAGACCCTTCTGTGAGCAAACGTTGAGGTTGGACATGAGATGTGTCCAGCTTTCTGCTGTGTCGGGCATAACGTCTTCCTCTGCTCTTGACGGAGCTTCTACCTCGATATCGGTGAACTTAGGTGCACCGTTGGAGTTGAGGAACTCACGTGAAAGGTTCACGATGGTCTTGCCGTTCCAGTTCATTTTCAGTCTCGGCTCGTCCACAACATTTGCAACGAGGGTAGCTTCAAGGTTCTCCTTTGCAGCCTCCTCCATGAATCTCTTTACATCGTAAGGAGCGATGACAACAGCCATTCTCTCCTGTGATTCGGAAATAGCGATCTCAGTGCCGTCCAGACCGTCGTACTTCTTGGGAACTTTATTCAGGTCGATAACAAGACCGTCTGTCAGCTCGCCGATAGCAACGGAAACACCGCCTGCACCGAAGTCGTTGCAGCGCTTGATGAGCTTAGTCACCTTTGGATTGCGGAACAGTCTCTGGAGCTTTCTCTCCTCGGGCGGATTACCCTTCTGTACCTCTGCACCGCAGGATTCAAGTGATTCAAGAGTGTGCGACTTGGATGAGCCTGTAGCGCCGCCGCAGCCGTCACGTCCTGTCTTGCCTCCGAGGAGGATAACAACGTCACCTGCAACAGGTGCTTCACGGCGGATATTCTCAGCAGGAGCAGCACCGAGAACAGCGCCTATCTCCATACGCTTTGCAACGTAGCCGGGGTGATATACCTCGGAAACGTGACCTGTAGCCAGACCTATCTGGTTGCCGTATGAGCTGTAGCCGTTAGCCGCACCAACGGTTATCTTTCTCTGCGGCAGCTTGCCCTGAATAGTGTCCTCAACGGGTACGAGCGGATTAGCCGCACCTGTTACACGCATAGCCTGATATACATATGAACGTCCTGAAAGCGGGTCACGGATAGCGCCGCCGAGACAAGTAGCAGCACCGCCGAAAGGCTCGATCTCTGTCGGGTGGTTGTGGGTCTCATTCTTGAACATGAGTATCCAGTCCTCAAGCTCGCCGTCGATATCCACCTTTATCTTGACTGAGCAAGCGTTTATCTCCTCGCTCTCGTCAAGGTCGGGGAGCTTGCCGTCAGCTTTCAGCTTCTTTGCAGCAAGAGTGCCGATATCCATGAGAGTGACGGGCTTTTCTGTTCTGCCAAGCTCCTTGCGGACATCGAGGTACATATCATAAGTGTCCTTGATATATGGAGTGTCGATATTTACCTTTTCAACATTGGTGAGGAAAGTGGTGTGACGGCAGTGGTCTGACCAGTAAGTATCTATCATGCGAATTTCGGTGATAGTGGGGTCACGGTGTTCCTCGTTCTTGAAGTAGTCCTGACAGAACTTGATATCATCGTAGTCCATAGCCAGACCGAACTTGTCCACGAAAGCGTGGAGACCTGCTTCGTTGAGCTGGATGAAGCCTTCGAGAGTTTCAACGGTGGTCGGTATCTCGTAGTTTGTGTCCAGTGTCTTTACCTTTTCGAGGGATGCTTCACGGCTCTCCACGGGGTTGATGATGTATGACTTTATCTTATCGAATTCAGCGTCGGAGATATTGCCTTTGAGGATGTAGATACGTGCATTTCTCACACGGCAGCGCTCGCCCTGACGGAGAATCTGTATACACTGCTCACAGCTGTCTGCTCTCTGGTCGAACTGTCCCGGGAGGTACTCTACAGCGAATACTCTCTCGCCCTCTTTCAGTGAGGGCATATCACGGCAGACAGTGTCAACAGCAGGCTCGGAGAATACTGTATTTACAGCAGCCTCGAAATCCTCCTCGCTGAGCTTGTCTGCGTCGTATCTGTTGAGTATCCTTACATTTTCAACGTCGATTCTCAGAGCGGTTTTGATATCGCTGAGAACGGACTGAGCCTCAACTGCAAACTCGGGCTTCTTTTCCACATAAATTCTGAATACGGACATAAAGAACTCCTCTCAATAATTCGGAATGCGGAATGCGGAATGCGGAATTATTGTGTTCGCTCCGCTCACAGATCTGAAATTTAGATCTGTCCGACGCAGGAGGACACCGCTAATTCCGAATTCCGAATTCCGAATTCCGCATTAAATTAATTTAGTAGGATAGGTGTTCGGGCTTGCCGAAGCAATCATCCGAACTGCTACTTTCTATTATAACACTAATTATCCGATTACGCAAACTTTTTTCGGGATTTTTCCGTGAAATTTTTATTAATGTGTAATCAGGGGCATATCCGTGGTGAAATTCTGTACTATTTTCACGTTCAAACAGCACAGGGACAGTTTTTCCCACCAGTGAGGCAAGGTATTTTTCCCTGCACTTTCCAGCCGCCGCCGTCATTTTATGCCACCTCTCCGCCTTGACGCTTTCGGGTATCTGTCCGCTCATGCTGTCAGCTCTTGTTCCCTGTCTCCGTGAGTAGCGGAAAACGTGCACCTTTGCAAAGCCGATCTTCTCCACAAAAGCCGCCGACTCCGCAAAGTCCTCCTCGCTCTCCTGCGGAAAGCCAACCATTACATCGGTAGTGAACGAGCAGTCGGGGAAGATATGGCGTATCCGCTCCGTAAGCTGATAGTATTCCTCGGCAGTATATTTGCGGTTCATGGCTTTCAGCGTGCGGTCACAGCCGCTTTGCAGGGACAAGTGGAACTGGGGGCAGAACTGCGGAAGTGCTCCCAGACGTTCAAGCATGGCATTGGACATCATCTCAGGTTCAAGAGAGCCAAGACGGATACGCTCAATGCCCTCAGTTTCGGCACATATCTCAGCCGCATCCGCTAAGTCACAGCCGAATTCCTTTCCGTAGAAAGCGAGGTTGATACCCGTCAGGACTATCTCTTTTTTGCCGTTTGCCGCAATTTCGGCAATTTCCTGCTTCACAAGCTCGATGGGCTTTGAGCGGCACCGTCCACGGGCAAATGGTATCATGCAGTAGGAGCAGAACTGGTTACAGCCGTCCTGTATCTTCACGAATGCACGGGTATTGTCGTCGAAGCGTGAGCATTTCAGCGGCTCGAAAGGCTCGTTCGCACTGTACCGTGAAAGCTCGATAATACGCTTTTTCTCGTTCATGGACTGCTCCACAAGCTCGGGTATCTTAGACCTGTCCTTTGTGCCTGCGATAATATCCGCATCCATGAGCTGTGCCGCTTCTTCGGGGTTAGCCTGCGGATAACAGCCTGTCAGAGCAATGACAGCATTTGGCAGGGCTGACCTCGTTTTGCGGAGCGCCGCCAGCACACGGCTGTCACCCGAGGAAGTGACGGTGCAGGAATTTATGACAACTGCGTCCGCTCCCTCCTGAGTGGGAAGAATCTCCGCCCCACGTTCACGGAAAAGGGACTTCATACATTCGGTCTCGTAGTGGTTGACCTTGCAGCCAAAAGTTATAAAATATACCTTGAACATATCTCACCTTTCTGATTCACCGTTACTGCTCATTGATGATAATGCACAAAAATCAAATATTTGCTTTATGCACATTCAATAGTTTTCCGAATTTTTTCTCAACCTCTTGACATTGAGCGCTAATAGTGCTAATATATAGGTGCGGAAGGTAAAGCCGCACAACAAAAAGAAATAAACAAGAAAAAACGCTCAACATCTGAAACAGGAGGTAATAATTATGACAAAGACAACCGTTAATCTTCAGGCGATCAACGATGTAAAGGAATTCGTTAATATCGTAATGAAGTATGATTTTGACATCGACCTCGTATCAGGCAGATACGCAGTTGACGCAAAGTCTATCATGGGTATTTTCAGCCTTGATCTTTCAAAGCCCATCGAGCTGAACGCTCACACAGATGACGCTGACAAGTTCTTCAAGGAAATCGACAAATTCATCGTTAAATAACAACGAGCTGACGCCAGCTCGACCGCATATCACGCTCCCACTCGCAAAGCTCGTTTACTCTCTGCGGAGTGGGGAGTCTGCTTTCGCACGGCGTTAGTAAATTCATAAATGGTTTCATAGCATTTTGTAGGGGCTGCCTTTGGCAGTCCTTTTTATTGTCTGTTTAAATTATGCTGATTATATCATGCAATTTCAAATCCGTCAGCGAAGCTGACACCATCAATTCCGAATTCCGAATTAAAAAGTTGACCAACGGGCACACGATGTGCGCCCCTACTACTTCCTGAGCTTTTTCAGCGGATTTCTTACCTGTATGCTCTTGAAATAGTCGTACAGCACATCCTCATAGCAGCCTGTGTTACGCAGTCCCTTACAGTAATTTTTCAAGCCCTCTATATCCGAGCCAAGTCCCTGCGGATATTTAAGATCTTTATCGGTGAACACAACGATACCGAACACGGGAACGTCGAAAAATCTGCCCTTTTTAAGGTGGTGCTTCACGTTGTCGGTGTGGGTCTTGTTCTGGTGCTGAGGATTGTAAAGGCTGTGAGTATTCGAGCCGATCTTGTGGGTGAGGTACTCGCCGCTTCCCGAAATTTCGCCCGAAATGCCCTTAGTCTCCACCACGAGCACACCGAATCTGCCGATAACGAGATGGTCTATCTCACAGCTTCCCTTGTAAAGCGGAAGATAGACGTTGTCCATAATGTGGACGTGGTCTTTGCGGAAAGCCTTTTTAAGTGCCCTGCTGACCTTTTTCTCCGCCGCCCTGCCTTTGCGCCTGCCCTTGCTGAAATAGCTGAGACAGAACAGTATCACCAGCAAAACCACCAGAACAGTGCCTGCAATGAGCATTTTGTTTTCGGTAATGAAAGTTATGATATTTTTAATATTTTCCATATGTATAATACCTGCAATTCCAGCAATAATACTTACAGACGCTCAGTTCAGCTTTTTCAGAGAATCGAGCGTCATCAAAAATCCCGAACAAGAGGTGTTCTCAATATGTGGGACAAAATAGCACTTATTCTTCTCATCGTCGGAGGAATAAACTGGGGTTTAGTGGGAATATTCGAGCTTGATATGGTAGCATGGCTTTTTGGCGGAGCGGACAGTGTGCTCGCAAGAACGGTCTACATTCTGGTAGCCATTTCTGCGGTATGGTGCATATCACTTCTTTTCCGCAAGGACGAAGCCCTTTCCTATCAGCATTCGGACCACTGACCGAAAAGGCAGCTTCTTGATGATGCCGTAAGGAGCAAATGCCGAACACGGGGCGGTCATTCCGCCCCATTACTTAATTAATTCATAATGCATAATTCATAATTAGGTTTCAGGTTGCTGGGGCGGATATTATACGCACGTTGGTTACAATGAATTAACATGAACCCTTGTAGGGAACGGCGCCCTCGCCGTTCCACGGTGAAACGATGATATTTGTCCTTTTCAATATTTTTATTGAACCACAATCATTCAGGTAATAAATACGAAACGGTTATGTGTTGCGTTAACAATGGGACGTCGTGGACGCCGTCCCCTACAAACCGTAACCGCGAATAATATCGTGACCAACGTGCGGATAATATCCGTCCTACGACCTGAAACCTGACACCTGAAAACGGCTTGATAAACAAAAAGGGAGACATAAAAGTCTCCCTGTATTTATTAGTCGCTGATGTAAGGAAGCAGAGCGATGTGTCTTGCTCTCTTGATAGCAACTGTAAGCTCACGCTGATGGAAAGCGCAAGTACCTGTTACTCGTCTTGGAAGGATCTTTGCTCTTTCAGTCATGCACTTTCTGAGCTTTGCAAGGTCCTTATAGTCAATTCTCTCGATCCTGTCAGCGCAGAACATACAAACCTTCTTGCGTGGCTTCTTTGAGGGACGAGAATTTCTTTCCTTTTCCATGACAATTTCTCCTTTCGTAATATTGCTTCAGCTCAGCTTAGAACGGAACATCGCCGTCGCTGAGTATTTCCTCGAAATCACTGAGGTTACCGTAAGACATACTGTCATTATTCTGTGCAGGCGCTGCCTGTGGGGGAGCGGACTGCTGAGGTGGTGCGGAATAATTGTTATTATAATTGTTCTGGGGAGCGCCGTAGCCGTTATTCTGATAACCGCCGCCATTGCCGCCCTGATAGCCGCCGTTTCCGCCTGATTCTCTCTTAGAGCCTGTAAACTCAACATTATCAACATATACATCTGTTGTGTAGTGAGTAACATCGGAATGGTTTCTATCCTGATAGCTTCCTGTTCTGAGGTTTCCCTCAACACAGATCATGCTGCCCTTGTTGAAATAGCGTGTAACGAACTCTGCTGTCTGTCTCCATGCAACACAGGTGATAAAATCAGCCTGTCTCTCGCCGCTCTGCTTATCAACGAAATTTCTGTTGACAGCGACAGTGAATCTGCAAGAAGAGATACCGCTCTGAGTCTGTCTCAGTTCGGGAGCAGCAGTAAGTCTGCCCATTAAAATAACCTTATTCATCTGACCGCCTCCTTAGAAATGAAGTAAATTATTCGATAACTGTAACGAGTGAACGGAGGATACCGTCGCTGAGATTGAGACGTCTTGAAAGATCTGCGGGGTAGTCAGGCTGTGAAGTGAAAGTATAGATCACATAGTAGCCCTCTGTCTCGTCCTCGATAGGATATGCGAGCTTGCGCTTACCCCAATCCTCGTTGACTTCAACAGCTTCAGCGTGACGCTCGATTCTCTCCTTGAACTTCTGGATAAGAGCCTTCATAGGTTCTTCACCGTTCTTGAGGCTGAAAACAACCATTACTTCAGACTTAGCGGATACCTTTGCCATTTAGCACACCTCCTTCTGGGATCATGCCCGACAACTTACTGTGGGCAAGGATAATAATAGTAACGTGCTTACACACGATACTTAAATAGTATACCATATGTTTCTTTTTTTGTCAATGGACTTGCATATATATTTTTATTTTAACTTAGATGTCAGGTTTCAGGTGTCAGGTTGTAGGGGATGACGTTCCCTACATGGTATAACCACGGGCGGATGATATCCGCCCCTACGAGGTTTTATGTTATTTCACACGAAAAACAACGGGCGCACATTGTGCGCCCCTACTGATTTCTAAGCACTAAAACACTTATACACTAAAAATCTGCTCACTCAAAAGAGGGGTACCTCTTTTTATCTGCTTCGGTTATCTGGCGGATAACACGGGCAGGGATTCCTGTGGCTATGACGCCCGAGGGGATACTTCTTGTTACCACGCTTCCTGCGCCTATGACCACGTTGTCGCCGATGGTAACTCCGCCGAGGACTATCACTCCTGCGCCGAACCAGACGTTGTTGCCGACGGTTATTGGCAGCGCTACTTCAAGCCCTGCATTGCGCTGTTCTGCGTCGATAGCGTGTTCAGCCGTGGTGAATATACAGTTGGGCGCAATGAATACATGGTCGCCAAAGGTCACCTTTCCGCCGTCGAGGATCTGGCAGTTGTGGTTGGCGAAAAAGAAGTCGCCAACGGTGGTATTATAGCCGTAATCGCACCAGAACGGGGCATTTATGGTGATATTCTCCCCCATTTCCCCAAGTATCCGCCTGAGTATCTCTTTCTGCACATCCCTGTGAGAGGGGCGTGTCTGGTTGAACTCAAAGCAAAGGTCGTTGCAGACCTCAATCTCATGCAAAAGGTCGCTGTCATAATTGGCATCATAAAGATACCCAAGATCACGTTTTTCTTTTTCTGTCATCATTACTCTCCTTTCCGAACGCCCATCTGTATTGATGGCTCTTTCGGTTACGATTTGCAGGAAAGCACACAGTTAACTGCGGCGTTCCTACGATCGTTCTGTTCGTATTTGCATTGGTATTGACGGGCGGATGAATCCGCCGAGGAACATAAGTCCGCTCAGCACCACCACGCCTTTCTGCTCGCTCTCCTTTTCCTTTGAGCCAAGCCTTTTTTCCCGAGCTGACGCCAGCTCGACCGCATATCACGCTCCCACTCGCAAGCTCGTTCACTCTCTGCGAAACTGTCAGTCTGCTTTCGCACACAGAAGTAAATTCGTAGATGAATCCATGTTATTTTGTAGGGACTGCCTTTGGAAGTCCTCAAAAAGCCATTATGTCAGCCGATTTGCATTGATACCCGAGGACGTCCAAAGTGCGCCCCTACATCCTGATACCTGATTCCTCAGAGTTTAAAATCATCGTAAAGAATATTCAGCGCCTCGGTCAGTTTACGCATATCTGCATAAGTTCTGCCGTCGGATTCCTTGATAAGTGCCGCAAGTCTGTCGGATGCCGCAAGAAGCTCCGTGTATGCAGGGCTGAAATTAGCGGTATTCCTGTTCTTCTTAGGCACGAGCACAGGCTCTGCGTCTATGGTTATAACGCCCTCGCCTATATCAAATTCCGCACCGCTGTAGGGTACGTATACATCCGCTCCAAGCTCCTCTCTCAGGCGCTGTCCGAACGATTCAGCTGAGCTTGCTTCACCGTGGTTTATGAAGAACTTCTTCACTCCCTTGACAGACTTCGCCCAGTTCATAAGACCGTTAACATCGGCATGACCGCTGACACCCGGGAGCTGTTTAATATGTGCCGCAACCCTTACAGTTTCACCGAACAGCTTAACTCTCTTTGCCCCCTCGATAAGGGAACGTCCGAGGGTATTGCCTGCCTGATAGCCCACGAAAAGAATGGTATTCGCCTTTACCCAGAGGTTATGCTTCAAGTGGTGCTTGATACGTCCTGCCTCGCACATACCGCTGGCGGAGATTATTACCTTCGGGCGGCTGTCGCTGTTGATGGCACGGGAATCATCACTGGAAACAGTCCTGATAAGGTCGTCGAAAAACAGCGGATTTATGCCCTGACGGACAAAGCTGAGGGCTTCCTCGTCGTAACAGCTCTCACGGTTGCTTATGAAAATATCCGTAGCTTCGTTGGCAAGGGGACTGTCCACATAGACAGGGAAACCGTCGTGGTTCTTCACCAGTCCTCCTACCTTTATTTTACGCAGAAAATAGAGCATTTCCTGAGTTCTGCCAACTGCAAATGACGGGATTATAACACTTCCTCCCCTGTCGAAAGTCTCCTGCAATACCTGAGCAAGAGCGGTGACATAATCGGTGGGGCGGTCGTGGACACGGTTGCCGTAGGTGGACTCCATTATAACATAGTCAGCTTCATCCACAAACTGAGGGTCACGGATGAGTGGCTGGTCGGTATTGCCGATATCTCCCGAGAATACCAGCTTTTTGGTAACTCCGTCCTCGGTCAGAGTGATGATAATGCTTGCCGAGCCGAGGAGGTGACCTGCGTCACGGAAATAGACGGAAACCCCCTCACTTATCTCGATGGGAATTTCGTAT
>JAFVBU010000213.1 GCA_017479805.1 Ruminococcus sp. | reverse complement strand
GAGAGGCTGCCAGTGGTGGTCGGTGCGTGAATAGATATTCTCGTTTTTGTGGGCGAGCAGGGGAGTATAGGCATCAACTGCTGTGACCTTTTTAAGGGACTTCGCAATGCTGTCGATATCCTTTTTCTCGCTTTCAAACAGGTCTTTGTAGTTCTCGGGAGTGTAGAACGAGCAGGCTGTGGGAGCAACAAGGGAGTAAATATTGACATTCGGCAGCTGCTCCTTGTACTCGTTGACATACTCGGCATATTCCTTTTCAGCGCCCCATGCACCGCCGTATATCATGATACCACGGTCGTTGGCGATAAGGATATTGTTAGCCATTTCTCCGTCAACGGCAGGGTCGATAGCCTTCGGGAGAGTGGTGGTAGTCTCGGTGGCAGTCGCCTCAACGGTAGTTCCCGTGCCTGTTGTGGTTGAAACGGTGGTGGTAGTCTCGGTCTGCTTCTTTTCAACAGCCATACCTATAAGCTCAACTCCGTCGTCGCCGAATTTTCTGCCTTTCAGCGGCATCAGGTCGTTGGTGATTATCTGCTTGAAAAAGTCACGGTTGGGGACTGTGTCGTTGTAGTAATCGGCGATACCCTCGGTATATTCGCCCTTGAAGTAGGATTCCGAGGAAAACTCGGGAAACTTGGCAAGATAGCGGTTCTCGTCATTGGAGATAGTCTCATGCTCGAAAAACAGCATATAAACTGCGCCGAAAGCGAGGATACCGCCCACAGCCGCAACATTCACCCATGCAACGGAGTTGGTGATACGGTTGCGCCTGCGTTCCTTTTTCTTCTGCTTCCTGATAAGAGCCTGTTCACGGGCTTTTTTCTTAGCCTCGGCAGCACGCCTTTTCTTTGCCTGTGCAGGGTCGGCAGGGCGCTTTCTCGGAGCTTGCCCCTCGGCAGTCTGTTTCCTTGCAGGCTGTCCCTCCGCAGGACGCTTCCTTGCAGGTGCACCCTCGGGACGCTTTGCTGCGGCAGGTCTCACAGGCTTCTGTTCAGCTCCACCGTCATTCTTTTTCAGCGGCTTCAGCGGACGAAGCGGCTTCGGAGCAGGCTTTTCGTGCTTGCCAACATATTCATTTTCAGTCTTTTCATAGCGTCCCACATATTCCTGTGAGCCGTCGGTATTTTTATTAAGTTCACTCATATTTTTACCTCTTTATCAGAAACGGAAGTACAGGAACGGGTTTGTGGTAGCATCGACCAGCATTATACTGGTGAGCAGAAGAAGTATAGCCGAGCAGACAGCAGTCACCGCAGAGGCAACACTTTTGGTGAAGAAAGCCTTGTCGGTGAGCTTTTTCAGTCCCTCGATTACCGGGAAGCAGCATATTAAAGCGACTGCAACAAGGTAGATATTGTTCATAAAGGTTATCTTGTCCTGAATGCCTATGAGACCGTTTCCGCTGAATCCGAAAGCAGTCTTGAAGAAACATCCCAGCTTGCCGAGGTCTTCAAAGTAGAAGATGGCAAAGCCCACGATAATAACGATCTTGTTGTAGATCTGGCGTATAACTATCGGTATCTTCTTCATATTCTTCTTGCCGATCTTCATTTCGAGGAATACGAAAATGCCGTAGTAAATGCCCCAGAGGATGAAATTCCAGTTAGCGCCGTGCCAGATACCTGTGCAGAGCCATACGAGGAAAAGTCCGCCGTACTTTCTTCTTTTGCCGAATATAGGCACATAAAGCAGGTAGTCACGGAAGAATGTGCTGAGGGATATGTGCCATCTCTGCCAGAATTCTGTGATATCCTTGCAGATGAACGGGTGCTTGAAGTTCTCGTCGAAGTGGAAGCCGAAAACTCGTCCCAGACCGATGGCGATATCGGAATAGCCCGAGAAATCGAAGTATATCTGCATAGCGTAGGCAATTGCACCGAACCATGCGCCGAAAACGGTTATACCCTCAATATTTGGGAGGTACTTGTCAACGATTATGCTGAGCTGATTTGCAAGGAGCACCTTTTTAGCAAGACCGAGAGCAACACGGTTGAGACCGTAGGAAATGTCGGTGTTGGAAATAGTTCTGTCCTCTATCTCCTTTTCAATGGTGCTGTAGCGGACGATAGGACCTGCAACAAGCTGAGGGAAAAGGGTCAGGTAGAGCAGAAAATTCTTGAAGCTCTTTTGGGGCTTGACCGATTCCCAGTGGCAGTCGATGATGTAGGACACGGTCTGGAATGTGTAGAAGCTGATACCGATGGGCAGCTTTATATCGGGAACGGGGATATTTGCCGACAGCAGGGCGTTGATGTTCTCAACAATGAAGCCGCTGTACTTGAATACACCCAGCATTGCGAAGTCGTAGATAACAGTGAAGTAGGTTGCGATAGTGTCGCCTGCCTTGCCCTGATATTTGCCGATAATTCTGCCTGCGAAGTAGTTGAGGAGAGCAGTTCCGAACATGAGGAAAACGTAAACAGGCTCACCCCACGCATAGAATATGAGCGAGAAGATTATCAGCACCCAGTTTTTTTGGCTGACGTTTCGGGCTATCAGGTACAATAGCAGACATATTGGTAAAAATATATAAATAAAGAACAGACTTGAAAAAACCATTGATTTACCGCCTTAAACTGTATTTCCGAGTACACGGATAAGAATGTTTTGTAAAATATCACGCACTTTTAATTATACAACAATTTTCGAGTAAATGCAAGGGATAAAGACAAGTATCTGCAAATTTTTTTGAAAGGGTGCACATCTATCATAATAGCACAAAATCCCTCGGATGCGGACACTGTGTTAGTGCAAAATGTCCATCCGAGGGATATGCTGTATCAACTATTATTTTCAGCTGAACATAAGCTGTCTGCCGTTCAGCTCAACGAAATTGTCGTTCCAGACTATCTCGTTGCCGTCTCTATCAGTAAATGTTTTGCCTCTTTCGTTCTCTGACCACTCTCCGTCAAGGAAGCTGCCGAGGATATTTGGTATTATCTCGTTTTCGTCTATGCCCCAGTCGTGACGGACTTCCTCGCCGTCAACATTGGCAGAGAGAAAAAGGAACGGGTCGTCAAATACTGCCAGCAGCTCGTTGTCACCGTCAGGGGACGGCAGTTTCAGGAAGCTGTAATCGTCGGGAAGATCGGCAGTCTCCAGTGAGAACAGCTTTATATCCTCGATAATATCCGACATTTCCTTTGGCAGGCTTACCTGAGCAAGTACGCAGCCGAAGTCGCCGTTCAGATCGGGAGTCTCTGCGCTTATATCGCCGAGCACATTTTCAAGGTCGATCTCAAGGCATTTCTTAACACTGTTGTAGCAGCTTTCAGCAAAATCGAAAATAAGATCATTATCGCTCTGCTGGAGGTAAGAACGGAGAATGAGCACGTTATCCTTGAAAAATTCCTCGTCGTACTTGTCTGTGAACTTCTTTATCTCCTCGCTGTCGCTGAGGATATTTTTGAAGTATTCAGCCGCATCTTCGGCATTCTCCAGCTTGATATTCTCGGAATTCATTCTCACCTGAGATTTCACGATATCCATGATGTATTCCTGAACCTTGCTGTTTTCGGGAGAAATGAGCAGCTTTCTGAGCTGGATGAGGTCGAAAACATCGTTTGCACCGTCGAAATTCACATCGAGAAGCATGGACGAGATATCCTCAACTTCCTCGCCGAGAATGAAGCGGCTTGCGGTCACAAGGTCACCGATATCGAGCTTTCCGCTGTTGTTCACATCACCGATGGTCACAATTTTTTCAGCGTGATCTGCGGCAGTTTTTTCCTCCTCTGCAAAAACGCCGACCGACGGCAGAGCAGTTGCCGTAATTGCCAGAGCAGCAAATAAAGATAACATTTTTTTCATAGGTATTCCCTCCCATTTTTTCTTTATTATAGCATTAACGGGGTGAAAAGTCAAGATTTATGTTAAAAATTAACAAATCAAACATTGATAAGAATTATATTGGTAAATCTTTATTTTGTTGACAATTTTTTTGCTGTATGCTATAATTCATTTATAAAATTATATGGAGGACTGTTTATGGCTGTATCTGCGATCTGCGTTTTTTTCCTGTTTCTCGGTCTTTGCGGTATGTCGGGAACTGTGGTGTGGGTCATCCGCCGTGGCAACAATAACCATGTTACCCGTCTTTTCGCCATGTGTCAGGTCGCTATCATCCTCTGGCTCATTTCCCAGCTTCTGATACTTTTCTCCGAGACCGAATACCAGTACTGGATAAGCTACCTCATCGGAAACCTCGGCATAAGCCTTTTTGCACCGCTCTGGCTGGGATTTTCAGCGGAGTTCAGCGGTGTCAGCAAGCGCCTGAGACACATCCGCAGACTTCTCCCTCTGATAACCGTGTTCACCTTTTTAGCCGTTGTGTCAAACCCGTTCCATAATTTGTACTACGCTGTCTTTGAGGTGCATAATATTCAGTACGGCCCGCTTTTCTACGTTTTTCAGGCTATATATTATATATGTATAATCGTCGGCATAACCATGATGGCAGTCAAGTTCGCAAGAGAGAAAAATCAGATAACCAAACAGGCGATACTGCTCATCCTTTCAACAGCCGTTCCTCTCTCGGTCAACACCCTCACGCTGTTCCATGTCATAAAGTCAAGGATAGAGATAACGCCCCTGTTTTTCGCCTTTTCGAGCATTATGCTCCTCATTGCCGTGGGGCGCTACGGTCTGCTGAATATCAACAGTCTTGCCATGCGTGGGACGGTGGACAATATGAACATCGGTGTCGTTATCTTCGACCACTACAATATGGCTACCTACAAAAACAAGGCTCTCGGGAAAATGACCGATGCTGAGAATATTCACAGTATGCAGGACTTCTTTCAGCACTTTTCACTTGATTAGGCTGTTGAGGGCAGCAGCAATGTCTACAGCATTAACGGGCGCTTTCTCAGTCTCACGCCGTCGGTTTGCAAAAACGATCAGGGCGCTGATGTGGCAACTATCATCACGGTCAGTGATGTGACCGACTACTACGAGCTGGCAGAAGCCGAAAAGAAGCTGAGTATCGAGCAGGAGCTCAACCGTATCGCTCAGGAGATGCACGACTCGGCAGGTCACACGTTCACCATGATAAGCTCCCTTGCCAAGATAGCAAACTGCGAGATAGTCAAGGAATCGCCTGATATGGCTAAAATTTCCGAAAGCCTTGCGGATATCGACGGACTTTCAAGAAGCGGCGTTACTCAGCTTCGGTGCTCCATCAACAATCTCCGTGAGGATGAGTTCATGACCACTGTCACAAAGGCTATACAGACTGTTATCGACGCTGTACGTGGAGTAGAAATTGACTTCTGTCCGCAGGGCATTGAGGACGAACGGTACGCTTTCTGTATACGCTCCGTTTACGACAATGTGCGTGAGACTGTCACCAATGCCATGAGGTATTCCGAGGCTGACAGGATAGATATAATCGCAAAGTTTCTCGGTGAGAAGCTGGAAATATACATTCTGGACAACGGCAGAGGCTGTGACAGCATAAAGGAAAACAACGGTCTGAGAGGTATCCGTCAGCGAACGGAAGCCCTCGGCGGTACAGTCAGATTCATGTCGGTCAGGGGAGAGGGATTTACCACTATAATGAGTATTCCCATAAAGGAGGATAAGAAATGATAAAAGTTGTTATTGCAGACGATATCCCCGTTCTGCGTTCGGGACTGAAAGCTGTTCTCTCGCAGGACAGCGATATAAAGGTAGTCGGTGAAGCCTCAAACGGGCAGGAAGCCTTCGAGCTGTGCATCCGCCAGCACCCTGATGTTGTGCTGATGGATATGCGTATGCCCGACCACGACGGCGGCTACGGAACTCGCAAGATCAAGGACAATTTCAAGGATATCAAGGTGCTGGTGCTGACCACCTTTGACGACAAGGAGACTGTCAGCCGTGCGGTTTCAAGCGGCGCTGACGGGTACATATTAAAAGAGATGGACAGCGACAAGATAATCAGCTCCATCAAGGCGGTGGCAGGCGGCATCAATGTTTTCTGCGACAATATTTTCCGCTCCATCAAGCAGGATGTCATTGTTCAGCAGGAGGCAAAGGATTTCGGACTTACCGAGCGTGAGAGCGAGATAATCAAGCTGATATGCGACGGCTGTGACAACAAGGAGATCGCCGCAAAGCTGTTCCTTGCCGAGGGTACGGTCAGAAACAGTATTTCCCGACTTCTGGAAAAGCTGGAGCTGAAAGACCGCACACAGCTTGCTGTTTTTGCTATAAAAAATAACATTGTGTAGATTAACATAAAATTAACGAATTATCCATTGATTTTTGTTTTTATTTATGTTATACTTATTATCGTAGGGATTCTACAAATATTTTATCGAAAGGGGGACTTACCGTGGAGGTTCTGTTCTGGGCACTGACAACTCTTGCATTCATCATCGCAGAAGCTATCACTATCCAGCTCGTTTCCATATGGTTCGCTTCGGGAGCGTTCATAACCATGATATGCGCTTATTTCCTGAAACCCGGATTCATCGCCGAACTGGTAATATTTATCGTGGTATCGGCTCTGCTGCTGGTGATAACCTATCCGCTTCTGAAAAACTGGCGTCATGTCAAACACGTTGGTACTAATTCAGAATTGGAAGTGGGCAAAACGGCATCTGTGATCGAGGAGATCGACCGTGACAAGGGAACAGGTCGAGTACGGTCAAATGGGGTAGATTGGGCGGCTGTATCTGCTGACGGAGATGATATCATCCCTGTGGGAACAGTTGTTACGATCGTGCAGGTTCAGGGAGCAAAGCTCTTTGTTACTGCAAAAACATAATTATTGATGAAAATCACAATCGGAGGAAACAATCATGAATGTATTAACAATTATCGTACTTGCACTTATTATTATCATTCTCTTTATAATCGTAAGCTGCATCAAAGTCGTTCCGCAGGCTCACGTTTTCGTTGTTGAGCGTCTGGGTTCGTTCTACGCACAGTGGGAAACGGGACTTCATATCCTTGTTCCTTTCATCGACAGAATTTCGGGCAAGGTATCCTTAAAGGAAAAGGTCGTTGACTTCAAGCCTCAGCCTGTTATCACTAAGGATAACGTTACTATGCAGATAGATACAGTCGTATTCTATCAGGTAACCGACGCAAAGCAGTACATCTACGGCGTTGAAAGACCTCTCGCAGCTATCGAGAACCTTTCCGCTACTACTCTCCGTAATATCATCGGTGAGATGGAGCTTGATGCTACTCTTACTTCACGTGACGTTATCAACACCAAGATCACATCCATCCTCGATCAGGCAACTGACCGCTGGGGTATCAAGGTAAACCGTGTTGAGCTGAAAAACATCCTGCCGCCGAGAGAGATCCAGGACGCTATGGAGAAGCAGATGAAGGCTGAACGTGAGCGCCGTGAAAAGATACTTCAGGCAGAGGGTGACAAGAAGTCACAGGTGCTTGTGGCAGAGGGTGAAAAGGAGTCACAGATACTCCGTGCACAGGCTAAGAAAGAGGCTCAGATACTTGAAGCCGAGGCTGAAAAGCAGGCTATGATACTTCGTGCTGACGCTGTAAGAGAGCAGAAAATGCTTGAGGCTCAGGGTGAAGCTAAGGCTATCGAAATGGTACAGAGAGCGCTTGCTGAGAGTATCGAAAGACTGAATCAGGCTAACCCGAACGAGAGAGTTATCCAGCTCAAATCACTGGAATCCTTCGCAAAGGCTGCTGACGGCAAGGCAACAAAGATAATCATTCCAAGCGAGATACAGGGACTTGCAGGACTTGCAGCAGGTCTTAAAGGTATCGTTGAGAATGATGATAAAACAGCACAGTAACATAAAAACTCTCCTCATTTTGAGGAGAGTTTTTCTTATGACTATTGACTTTTTTATATGGCTATGGTATACTGGTGGTATAAATTATTACTTTGGCAATTAATTATTGATAATTATTTCGTCGGTCAAGCCGAGGGAGGAGCTTGTTAAACAGCCGTGTGACATAGCTCCGCTTGTCACACTACCTCTTAGGAGGGGCTCTGCCCCTCCTCGCACACCTCCCTGCAAGGGAGATAACATCTCCGAACGGGAGCCCGTCCCCTCTGTCAGCTTCGCTGACATCTCCCCACACTGTGGGGAGTCACCCTTGACCCCGGTCTATGCGGCTTCGCCGCTTTTAT
>JAFVBU010000212.1 GCA_017479805.1 Ruminococcus sp. | reverse complement strand
TACCCCTGATAGGGCGCACCGTACAACTTCCAAAGCTGTAACATTTTGAGTGCGCCCTATCAGGGGTAAAAATTTAAATATGAAAGTTTTAGGAAAGGGGTTTGGGGAAGAACCCTTTTTCAAAAGGGTTTTCCCCAATAAAAATGTACGAACACCAATAAAAGCAAAGCTGTTACAGCTTCGGTTTCGGTGCGTTACTTGCAGCAGCCGAAAAGACGGCAGAGCATTTCAAATAATGTGCACATATGTCTTACCTCCGCTTATTATTTCCCGTGTGGCAGTGAGTGTTCTTCGGGATGATTTTATTATAGCAGAGATACATAATTAAATCAATGCAAAATATATGGAAGAACTTTTTACATTTATCACCTATTCAGCGCCCATGTTCCTATGGCGAGATATACCGCAAATGCCGACCACAGCAGATAGGGCAGGTTCAGAAGTGCTGCTGTGGGACTGATTTTCCCGAATGATTTTACAGTTGCCGCAACGAGTAGGAAAAGCAATACTGCCCAAATCGCCGCAAGTCCGAGAAGTTCAAAGCGAAAAAAGATTATGCTCCACAGAAAATTGACTGCAAGCTGAGCGAGGTACAGCTTTTTTGCCGTGGCAGTACTGTCTGCACTCTGCCATATGATGTATGCGGATATTCCCATAAGTGCGTAGAGTATTGCCCATACTA
Organism: Ruminococcus sp.; assembly: GCA_017479805.1. Lineage (GTDB taxonomy): Bacteria > Bacillota > Clostridia > Oscillospirales > Ruminococcaceae > Ruminococcus. The sequence continues at coordinate 7,082 of JAFVBU010000212.1, read as the reverse complement.
CGGGAAATACAGCTCCCGACGGTGCCAATGGCGGCTGTATGAGTTGACTGTAGCGTGTGGAAAAGTCACCAGAAAGCAGAGCGGACAACACTCCCACAAGCTCTGCGGATGCCACTGATATGAGCAGTTCAGTCCATTTTATTTTTTTCAAAGAAAAAACCTCCGATACAATGAATTTGTACATTATATCGAAGATTTTTCATTATTATTCCTCGTAGCCGAAAATATCGTAGAGTATATCGGCGATTTCATCATAGTGCTCCTCGTCCTGAGAAGCGAACATTACCTGATATCCGTCCTCGCCGTTTTTCATGACGGAAATGACCGTATCGGGGTACGGCTGATAGAACTGAACTCCCGTATAAAGCTGAGAATCGGCATTTGCGTGGGGGAACTTTTCTGCTATCTCCTGCACCTGCTCCTCATCGGCTTCAAAGAAGTCCTCATCGCAGACCTCGAACGAGAATACCGCATGGAGATAGGCATGAGAAATGAGAAATTTTGACATTTTGCCGCAGGTCTCATACCATGTTTTGCCGTCGTCATATGTCTCGTAAACAGGCGGGTCGTCCTTGTCTATGTCTGATTTTTTGAACGCCCACACCGATACGCACTGGTTTTCCACATAGAAAACGCAGTAGTCATCGTAATTCCACCTTTTCAGGTCATAGTTACCGTACTGCTTGTCGGCAGTCAGCAGAAAATCCTGTGCAGAGTTCATCGGCTCACAGCCGCCGCAGAGCTGATAGTAGGTTTCGAGAGTTTTTGGCAGTCCTCCGAAATGCTCCCTGATATCGGCTATCTGCTTATCCGTGAGAGGACAGGGCTCGTCAAGACCGAAAAGTGCTTGAATGTCGCTGTAAATTTTTTCCATTGTGATACCTTCTTTCATATATTCTACCACTATTATAGTGGTGTTACAGTGTTAAAGACCGCATAGAATTTGAGAGGGATATGCTTGTCTATGTGGCATTTGCCGAAAAACCATTTTTCGTATTTCACCGTTTTTATTACATCCTCAAAGAATGCGTGCACCTCGATGCGCTGCAAAACGTCAACTCCGAGGCAGTCCTTCAGCGAGGCAGGCGGTTCGTGTGTGAGGATATAGTCCACCTTGAAATCATTGGCTTTGAGGTTGCGGATACCCTCCAGTATCTCGCTGTGTGTGGGCTGTTCACGCTCCCACCAGCTCCCGTCGTGGCGGAATTCAAAGTCCTGACTGTGACCGCCGCCGAATGTGAATATCTTCTTCCCCTCGATACTGTAAACCTGTCCACGCATGAGGTGTACGATGTTATGGGCTATTTTATGCACCTTTCCGCCGTTCCAGTCCATCAGCGGATAGTCCTCAAGAAGATCGAAATTCTCATGGCAGCCGTCAAGGAAAGCGATGGTATAATCGAGTGTCATCAGCTTTTTAAGGTTAGCCCTCTCCTCTTTCGACCGATTCCAGATAAAACCGAAATCTCCGCATATAATAAGTATGTCACCGTGACAGAGCTTTTTCAGCTCACGTGCCTTGAAGCGCTCGATACTGCCGTGAGTGTCTCCTGTAACGTAAATCAATTTCCAGACCTCCATATTTTTCCAGCTTTCTTACATATTATATATTGTATCACATTTCGCTCAAAAGGTAAAGGGAAAATGTAAAATTTTATAAAATACAAAAAAATCTGAAAAAATTTCAAAAACCCCTTTTAAAATGCAAAAAAATCTGTTATAATAATTATTAGACTTTATTTATGACAAGGAGATATTATGAAAAAAATAATTGCTGCTTTTGCGGCTGCTGTTATCTCAGTGCCTTTCCTCAGTGCACCAAAGACCAATGCTATCAGCTTCCCGCTTAAAAATACTATCAACAGTGAATCTGCTATCGTTATCAACCTTGATGTTGATACTGTTATACATGAGAAAAAAGCCGACGAAAAACAGATGCCCGGACAGCTTGTGGATATCATGACCGCTGTCGTTGCTCTGGAAAATTGTCCCAATATCAATCAGGAGGTCACTATCCATCAGGATATCTACAGCTACCTCAATGAGAGCGAATACAAGGACGATGTTTGCTGGTGTGACATTCAGGACGAGGACGTTCTGACCGTTACAGACCTGCTTTATGCCATGATGCTCACCTCATCAATGGAGGCTGCCGAGACTATCGCTTATACTGTTGGTGACGGCAATGTGGACAATTTCATCAAGATGATGAACGACAAGGCTGCCGAAATAGGCATGGAGAATACCCATTTCACCAACGCTACAGGTATGTACGACCCGAATCAGTACACCACAGCAAGGGATATGGCTAAGCTGACCGAGTACGCTCTCACTGTTCCGCTTTTTGAGACTATCGCAACAACTTTCAAATACAATCCGTCCGTCCCCAACGTTGACCGCCACAAGAGCCACGAGGACTGGATATGGACACATTCCAACGGAATGATGGACCCTCAGAGCGGCGACTACTACAGCGGTGTAAAGGGTATCAAGACTGCTCACCTCGAACAGGCAGGCAGAAGCGTTATCACTATGGCAAGCAAGGACGGAAACAAGTACCTGCTGGTACTGCTGAAATCCCCTCTCACCGACCCTGACGGAAATACTGCTTACTATCACTTCGGAGACTGCAAGATACTCTTTGACTGGGCTTTCAAGCACTTCTCATACCAGACCGTTCTTGCAAATACCGCAGAGGTGGGCGAGCTTCCCGTAAAGCTGGCTGACGGCAATGAATACGTGCTGGCAAAGCCAAAGGATGAGATATCACTGCTCTGGTACGATGAAGTTGATACCTCGACTATCAGCAAGGAAAAGATAGTCTGGTACAAGAACGAGCTTCAGGCACCTGTCCAGAAGGGCGAGCCGCTGGGCAAGGTAACCCTGGAATACTCGGGTGAGGAGCTTGGCACAGTTGAGCTTGTGGCTGTAAGCGATGTTGAGCGTTCGGTATCAAAGTACAATCTTTATGCGGCAAAGATGTTCAGAAAGTCAAGCTGGTTCAATAAGGCTATACTCATCTCCTGCCTGCTCTGTGCAATTTATATCATACTCTGCATTTACTCATATGTGGTATTCAAGAGCAAGGCAAAGCCGATGAAGCCTGTGTACGCTGTACCAAAGGTGGACAAAAAAGCACCGCCTCAGAAGAAAAAGCCCGTGAACAGGAACAATCCGCCACGCAATAAGTAAAAGAAAAGCAGCCGATGGCTTTCGGCTGCTTTAATATTATAACTATAAAGCCTGATGGCTACTAAAGGAGGATATCATGGATAAGATCACCAGAATGAAGGAACTCAACGAAATTCTCGCAAAGGCTGCGGATTCGTACTACAACAGCGGCAAGGAGATAATGTCAGACCACGAATACGACGCTCTCTACGACGAGCTTGAAGCTCTCGAAAAGGAAACAGGCATCATTCTCAACGGCAGCCGCACTCAGCAGGTGGGCTACGAAGTGGCTTCTTCCCTCACAAAAGTCCGCCACACTTCAAAAATGCTCTCGCTGGACAAGACCAAAAGCGTTGAGGAGCTGACGGAATGGCTCGGCACTAACGAGGGCTTCCTTAGCTGGAAGCTGGACGGTCTTACCCTTGTGGTGACCTTTGAGAACGGCGCTATGGTGCAGGCTGTTACCCGTGGAAACGGCGAAGTGGGCGAGGACATCACCTCAAATGCAAAGCATATCATCGGCATCCCTGCAAAGATACCTTTCAGCGGCAGACTGGTGGTGCGTGGAGAGTCCCTTATGAAATATGAGGACTTCAAGCGTGTCAATTCACAGATAGAGGACGGCTCTCAGTACAAGAATCCCCGTAATCTCTGCGTGGGAACTGTCCGCAACCTCGATTCAAAGGTGACTGCCGAGAGAAATATCAACTTTTTCGCTTTCAACCTCGTTTCCGCTGAGGGATACGAGAACAACTCCTTCACCGAGCGCATAGAATGGCTGAAAAGTTTGGGATTCCAGACCGTTGAGGGATACAAGATAAAAGCGGAACAGCTTGCTGACAAGATAGCGGAATTCGAGAAGAAGATAACCTCCAACGCTTTTCCGTCGGACGGTCTTGTGCTCATGCTCGACGATGTGGCTTACGGCGCAAGTCTCGGCGAGACCTCTCATGCTCCCCGAAACGGCATGGCGTTCAAGTGGCGTGACGAAACTGCCGATACAACTCTCCGTGAGATAGAATGGTCGGCAAGCCGCACGGGTCTGCTTAATCCTGTTGCTATTTTCGACCCCGTTGAACTGGAGGGCACCACTGTTTCAAGAGCGTCCGTCCACAACGTAAGCATCGTTAAACAGCTTAAACTGGGCATCGGCGACACTCTTTCCATTTACAAGGCGAATATGATAATCCCGCAGGTGCTCGAAAACAAGACTGGCTCGGCAAGTGCGGAGATACCTGCGGTATGTCCCATCTGCGGCGAAAAGACCGAGATAAAGACCTCCGATGACGAGGTGGAAACTCTCTACTGCGTCAATAAGAACTGCCCTGCAAAGCATATCGGCAAGTTCGAGCATTTTGTCCAGCGTGACGCTATGAATATCGTCGGACTTTCGACTGCTACCATCGAGACCTTTGTTTCCGAGGGATTTGTCAAGAAGTACAGCGATTTCTACCACCTCGATCAGCACAGAGAGAAGATAGTGACGATGGAGGGCTTCGGTGAGCGTTCCTATCAGAAGATACAGGAGGCTGTTGAGGCTTCGAGAAATACGGAGATGAGCCGTGTGCTTTATTCCGTCGGTATCCCGAATATCGGCAGGTCTGCTTCAAGGCTTATCTGTGCGGCTTATCCCGAAATGGAACAGCTCGAAAAGCTGACTGCCGAGGAACTGACTGATATTGACGGTATCGGCGAGGTGCTGGCTAATGACTATGTTAAATATTTCGCTGATGAGGAAAATCTCAGTGAATACCACGAACTGCTGAAGGAACTGTCCATCGCTAAGCCCGAGGCTGTCAGCGAGGATTCGGCAATTGCCGGAAAAACCTTTGTTATCACTGGCTCAGTCCATGTGTGGAAAAACAGGAACGAGCTGAAAGCCTACATTGAATCCCTCGGCGGAAAGGTGTCGGGTTCGGTATCGTCCAAGACGAATTATCTCATCAATAACGATTCAACTTCCAATTCGTCGAAGAACAAGACTGCCAAAGAGCTGAATATCCCGATAATCACAGAGGAAGAATTTCAGGAGCTTGTGAAGTGATTTAAAAATCCGCAAAAATTTGTGATGATATTTGTTGCAAACTCCCTTTGACTTTCAGCGGCTTTTCTGGTATAATCTTCTACGGTAATTAAATATAAGCACTGACACACGTTGTATTCCTCGGAATGCGTAAATCTGATCACGGAGCTAAGATCCCAACCAGACGCATTCCCCGAATACAACGTTTTTTGTGCGGAAACGGAGAAAAAATATGCCAAGAAATCAATTTGAACGCATGATGTTCGCCCTTATGACGGTACTCGTTACCGTCCACGCCTACGTTTTCTACAGCCTTTATGTAGTCAACGGCTCGACCTTTACCCAGATGACAGGTGAAGCCCACGTCCTCGATGCTGTCCGTGCAATGGGCGGTGTTGCCGTACTCGGCAGGAATATCCCCATATGGGCTGTTGTCCTCATAGAATTCATCCTCGCTTACTCCCTTGAAGTGCTGGTGGGAAGTCCCCTTTCTTTCAAGCTCGCCTGCAAGGTTTTCGACCCGAGAGAGACACATCCCGTGCTGTTCGAGACCGCTATAATATGCGCTACAGTAGGCATAATGTGCCCGTCCATGAGCTTCCTCGCAGCTATACTCTACTATCCTTATCAGTACATGGAGTTCAATTTCTTTACACTCCTCGCAAACTGGATAAAGCTCATTTGCTTCAACTTCCCTTTTGCTTTCTTCTCACAGCTTTTCTTCATCCAGCCCCTTATCAGGACTTGCTTCAAGGCTGTATTCAGAAGAAATTCCGCTGAACCTGCAAAGGCATGACCTATCAGCAGACTACAGAAATAATCGTAGTCTGCTGATTTTTTTGTTCATCCTGAGAAAAATCCCTTTCAGCACTTTACAAATGCAAAGAAGAATGATATAATATTAACAAGCATAGGAATTGATACTGCACCGATTTTTTCGGTGCGCCGCCTATGGCGGTATGTTACTTATTTATCAATGCTTTTTTAGCAGCCAATGCTTTTTTCAGCAATTTATAATCGAAAGGATCTTATCAATGCACCGTTTTTTTGACACATTCCTGCGCTCCTTTGCAACAGGCATCGCTATCGCCGTTGGCGGAATGGTATATCTTTCCTGCGACAACAAATACGTGGGCGCTTTTCTATTCGGTATGGGACTTTTCGTCGTCCTGACCTTCGGCTTCTTCCTTTTCACGGGAAAGGTCGGATATGCGGTGGAAAACAAGCCTAAATATCTCGCTGACCTCGCTGTTATCTGGCTGGGAAACCTCTGCGGAACTTCTGTATCGGCACTGATGATAACCCACACGAGAGCGACAATTATAAAAGAAAAAGCCGCCGCCCTGTGCGACGTAAAGCTGGGCGACAGCCTGTCAAGTATATTCATTCTCGCATTTTTCTGCGGTCTGCTCATGTTCATTGCGGCTGACGGCTATAAATGCATAAAAAATCCCGTGGGACAAATGCTTGCAGTTTTCCTGCCCGTCATGGTGTTCATCCTCAGCGGCTTCGAGCACTGCGTCGCAAATATGTTCTACTTCACCGCCGCAGGTGCATGGTCAGCTAAGGCTTTCGGCTACCTTATTATAATGACCCTCGGCAACGCAGCAGGCGGCATACTCATTCCAATGATTCGCAAAGGACTTATCAAGGCAGACTGATTTGAACCGTGTTTCTTAAATGTTTCCTTTGGGCAGTCCGTACTCTTGTTGGGGAAAACCCTTTTGAAAAAGGGTTCTTCCCCAAACCCCTTTCCTAAAACTTTCATTATTAAAAATTTCCCCATAGATGGCGCATTCAAGTTGTACTAAACTTGATATTTTATAGTGCGACCTCTATGGGGAAAATTTTAGGAACAACAGCTTAAAAATGGGACAGGGAGAACCTT
>JAFVBU010000211.1 GCA_017479805.1 Ruminococcus sp. | reverse complement strand
TACCCCTGATAGGGCGCACCGTACAACTTCCAAAGCTGTAACATTTTGAGTGCGCCCTATCAGGGGTAAAAATTTAAATATGAAAGTTTTAGGAAAGGGGTTTGGGGAAGAACCCTTTTTCAAAAGGGTTTTCCCCAATAAGAACACGAATATCCCCAAAGCCAACCGCAGTCAAAAGCGGTCATTATTGTTGTTTCACGAAGTCGGGGAATGTCATGCCGCCGTTGGCAGATGCGTAGGCGTAGTATCTCAGCACGAGGGTTGCGTCTTTTCCGTCTACATTTCCGTCGGTGTTGACGTCGCATGAGCCCTGCTCATATTTGCTGAGGGTGATCGAGGAATCGACGGACATTTTTGCGTAGAGTGTGAGTATCGTTGAAGCGTCTATACCGTCTATTCTGCCGTCGTCATTGGCGTCGCCCACTGTAAACGGCGGATCTTCGATAACCTTTACTGTTGCCGAGGCTGGTATTGAAAAGATATGCTCGGTCATTGCCTTGCCGCTCTCGTTGTCGTCATAATTGGTGAAAAGCGGCGTAACTCTGCCATATTTCGCATCTCCCACGTACACCTTGAACTCGTCCCCTGCCTTTGCGCCGATGGGGAGCTTGAAGTCGATGTACCACATATCGCCGTCCAGACCCGTATCATCCGAGCCTGCGGTGGAGAGGAAAATGAAATCTCTTGTATCGCCGAGCATTTGAGTATCCGAAAGCTCTGCGATCGCAGCGCCCTTCACAGCCTCGCCCTCGATGGTGAGCCTGCTGTCATAGTAGACATAGACCTGAGTACTGCTGTAGAGCTTGTCTGCCCCCTCGACACCGAGGGCTACACGGCAGGTCTTGCCCTTATGGGCGTCCTTTTCGTATATCTCCCCCGATCTCATGCGGAAAACAGGCTTTCCCTGCACAACTGCCGTTGTTGCGGTAGTTGTGGATGTTGTCGGGGTAGTGGTGGTCGTAGTAGTAGTCGTTGTTGTTGTAGTGGTCGTGGTGGTAGTAGTCGTCGTTGTCGTAGTAGTTGTAGTGCGCCTTGTACGGGTCGTTGTAGTGGTGCTTGACGTTGTCGTGCTTGTGGTTGTTGTGGTCGTAGCGGTAGCAGGGTCTTCGCCGTTGGAAACGAAGCTGTAGCCGTACTTTTGAGCGTATTTATCCGCTGTTGAATCCGAGAATCCAACTATCGTTCCGCTGTAGCCGACGGATGACGAGCTGCTGCAAATGGTCGTGTCTCTGTCGTCTATGGCGCACCGTGAGTTCCTGAAAGTCACCGAAGCGAGACTGCTGTCATCCGCAAAGGCATTCTCCCCCACGCTTTCCACCGATGCAGGGATATCCACCGATTCAAGTGCCGCACATTCCGCAAAGGCATTAGCGCCGATAGTTATCAGAGTATCGGGCAGTTCAACCTTTGTCAGCTTTTCGCATCCTCTGAAAGCGCCGCTGCTGATATCCACTATCTTTGACATTTTCACGGAAGTTATATCCGCACCCTTGAAAGCGTCAGGACCTATCACTGTGATCTTTTTTCCGTCGTAGCTCACAGGAACGAGCAGAGCGCCGTGTATTTCCTTTCCGTCGATTATCTCAACGTGATCGCTGTACACACGGTAAGTGGTGCCCAGAATTTTCTCGTCCGTGTACTCGTCTGCGCCGACAGCAGGAACCTCCGCTGTCATCCACGGCATTGCAGGGATGATAAAAAGTCCCGACAAAATAGCCGCCGCTGTTTTTTTGATATTCATAATTACCTCCATCCCGATTCGCCCTAATGGCGAAAAGCAATATACAGTTATTATAACATATCTCAGCGGCGACTTTATGAATTTATTGTGTACGAATTGCTACAAAACGGTTACAGTCAAGGCTCAGAGCCTTTCCTTGAAGTCGCTGTAGCCGAATTTTCGCAGTATCTCCGTAGTTCCGTCTTTTTTCAGCAAAAGGATGGTCGGCAGCGGCATACCGTTAAAGGTGTTGTTCTTCACCATCGAGTATATAGCCATATCCCCGAAAATCAGCCTGTCACCGATCTTCAGCGGCTCGTCAAAGGAATACTCCCCGATACTGTCTCCCGAAAGGCAGGTCTGCGAGCCGAGCCTGTAGGTGTATTCAAGCTCTTTTGGCTTTCCCGAGCCGAAAAGGGGCGGACGGTAGGGCATTTCCAGCACATCCGGCATATGGCAGGCAGCAGAGGTATCCAGTATGGCAATGGGCATATCGTTCTCTGTCAGGTCAAGCACCTCGGTGACCAGATAGCCTGCATTGAGGGCGATGGCTTCCCCGGGTTCGAGGAAAACCTCCAACCCGTACTTCTCCTGCATACGCCTGATACAGCGTTCAAGCCGTGGGATATCGTAATCCTCACGGGTGATATGGTGACCGCCGCCAAAGTTTATCCACTCCATTTTCTCCAGAACATCGCCGAATTTCTCCTCTACAGCGTTGAGAGTTGCTTCAAGGTCGTCGGAATTCTGCTCGCAGAGGGTGTGGAAATGCAGACCGCTTACACCGTCAAGGTCGTCAGTGCGGAAATTTTTTCGGGTTATGCCAAGCCTTGAGGACGGCGAACAGGGGTCGTATATCTCGTGTCCCTCCTGAGTGGAATACTCGGGATTGATACGCAGACCTATCTTTTTGCCCTTTGCAAGCACCCGTTCACGGTATTTGTCCAGCTGTGAGAACGAGTTGAAGATGATATGACCGCAGTAGCTGATTATCTCATCCATCTCGCTTTCACGGTATGCCGCCGAGAAAACGTGGTTCTCCCTGCCCATTTCCTCATAGCCCAGCTTTGCCTCGAAAAGTCCGCTGCAAGCCGTTCCCGAAAGGTACTGACCTATGAGCGGATAAACGTGGTAACAGGAAAAAGCCTTCTGCGCCAGAAGAATCTTTGCGCCCGTTCTGTCCTGTACGCCTTTGAGTATCTCCAGATTCTCCGTCAGCTTTGCCTCGTCGATAACGTAGCAGGGCGTAGGCAGCTTTGAAGTGTCAAGCATAGTATTCATATCATTCACCTAAGAAATCGTTCATGGTTATCTGCACTCTCGGGTCGCCGTTCTCATCGTCCTCTATCATAACGACTTTCTTCATGATTATCGGGTCATCGGGTGAGGAAACAGCGCCGTCACCGCCAAGAGAGCGTGGCACTTTAAGGAAATCGTCAACTATAGTCATGCCCTCTGTGACTTCACCGAATGCAGCATAGTTCCCGTCAAGGAATGTGCAGGAATCATCGTAGCAGATGAAGAACTGGCTTGAAGCGCTGTCAGGGTCGTTGCTTCTCGCCATCGATACAACTCCCCTTTTGTGGGAAAGGTTGTTCTCGACGCCGTTTGAGGAGAATTCGCCCTTGATAGTCTCCTCACTTCCGCCCATGCCTGTGCCGAGAGGGTCGCCGCCCTGTGCCATGAAATCTTCAACAACACGGTGGAATGTCAGCCCGTCATAAAAGCCCTCATTTACCAGCTTTTCAAAGTTTTCACAGGTAATGGGAGCAACGTCGGGGTGAAGCGTTATAACGAAAGAACCGCCGAAAGCTGAGTCATCGGTCTGTGAGGACGGTGAGCTGCCCGTTGATATGCTTTCGCTTATATTCAGTGTCTTTCCGCAGCCTGTGAGCATAAATACTGCGGAAAATGCCAGTGCGATAGTTTTTTTCATTTTAAAGTCTCCTTAATATAAACTCATTAAGTTTGTGTACTCATAGTCGGGCTTTTTCCGATAGAACATTTTCTCACGGAATGCTGCCTTTTCGCAGCAGACTATATTGTACACATTACGTGCGTATATCCATTTCCCCGTGTCGGGGTCGATATATCTGTTATTATAGGTGATCCGTCCGTAGTCGCCGTCACTGAGCGTGAAAGCGGTGATATTCAGCTTATCCTGATGGGCAAATGGAGAATGCGGCTTAAAATAGGCTTCATTCTGCCCTCTGCGTCTGGAACGGCAAAGGAATCCGCCGTCGTCGCAGAACATTACCCTATAGCTGTTATCCTCTTTGAAAAGTCGGATATTTTCAAGAAGATGATGCCAGTTATAGAAGCTGTCCTTTTTGCCCTCAGTGAATATCTCCTCGCCGAACTGACGGAATCTTGTATCTCTGTGGTGCATTTGTGCAGGATACTGCCAGAACTCCTCATGCTGAACAAGCACCTCGCAGTCCGTCATTTTCTCACGGAACGGCTCTTTTCCCTCGAATCTGTGTGGATTAAGCTCAATGGGAAGGAAATTTATCCTCTCACGCTCCGCTGCAAACTGCGGAAAACGCATATTCTTATAGTAGCAAATGCTGATCTTCTGTATAAATAACATGGC
>JAFVBU010000210.1 GCA_017479805.1 Ruminococcus sp. | reverse complement strand
GGGACGTATCGTCAACCACCACGGCGAATGTGCCGTCAGACGAGGTGACGAAAAGGGAATGTTCCAGTTCGGCGGCTCAACTATAGTAATGCTTTTCCAAAAGGACAGCATTACCGTAGACAGCGATATACTGCGGAATTCCGCCAACGGCGATGAGACTGTTGTCAAGTACGGCGAGAAAATAGGTTCAGCGAGCTGACGGCAGCTCGACCAGTCTATCAAAAAAGTTGACAATATATCGTTAGGTAGGGGCTGATGTGGGCATCAGCCCCTACATTTTGCCTGTTCTCCGTTACTTTGTAGGGGGCGATGCCCACATCGCCCCGCTAAATATCAGTTTTTTTCAATTCGGGAACGAGAAATTTGTGTCCCGTTTTGTTTTTGTCCCCCAAAAAATTCTCAATTCTCCATTCTCAATTCTCAATTCCCTAAGGGCTGTCCGACTATGCATTTTGCACTAATAACTATGTACTAAAACTACAAGTTGACGGGTTGAAATTTGTTACAATATGTGGTATAATGATAATATATCTGTTTTGAAATAAAAGGCAGAATAATTACGATCAGGAGAAACATGGATGAATATAGAAATAACAAGAATAAATCAGGGAATAGAAGCAAGTCCTCCCGAATACGTTAAAAACGTTAATATGGACTATTTATACAAGCTGAGCAACATTGTTGACGAGATAGAAAAGACCTGTCAGGAAAAGCCTGTTATCCTCTTAGCAGGTCCCTCGGGCTCAGGCAAGACCACTACAGCAATGATGATAGAACAGCTTCTCGATCAGCGTGGTCACGAAACTCACACCATATCGATGGATAACTACTTCTGTCCGCTGACCGAGGAGGAAAAGGCTCTTTCCGTTTTAGGCAAGGTAGACCTTGAATCCCCTGCACGCATAGACAAGGAGCTGCTCAATGAGCAGATAGCCGCTATAGATAAATGTCAGGAGGTGGAGATTCCCAAGTATAACTTCAAAAACTCCACCCGTGAAAAGTCGGGAAGAATTATCAAGCGCAACAAGGGCGAGATAGTCATTTTCGAGGGGATCCACGCTCTCAACCCCGATGTCATCACCGTTCCCGACAGCAGTATCTGCAAGATATATGTCAGCGTCCGCACACGTATCGTCAATGATGATATCGTGCTCCATCCGTGCATGATAAGACTGCTCCGCCGCATGATACGTGACAGCAACTTCCGCAAGCGCTCTCCACGTGAGACACTGAATATGTTCGCAAGCGTTGAGGCTGGCGAGAACAAGTACATCATGCCTTTCAAGCACCGTGCTGACTTTGATATCGACACCTTTATGGCTTATGAGCCGAGCGTATACAAGAACGACATTCTCGACAAGCTCCGTGAGCTTGAAGATGCTCCCGAGCTGAAAGACACTATCACAGTTCTCGAAAATCTCGAAGCTATCGACAAAAATATCATCACACCCGATTCACTCATCTGCGAATTTATCGGCAACGGACAGTTCAAGTACTGAGCTGTCAGCCATTGGCTGAAAGAACGAAAAGGAGAAACTTATGGAATATCTCGAAAATCGGGAGCTTTCATGGCTGAAATTCAACAAGCGTGTGCTTGAAGAAGCCTCCGACCCCGATACACCTCTGCTGGAAAGGCTGTCCTTTTCGGCTATATATCAAAGCAATCTCGACGAATTCTTCATGGTAAGAGTGGGCGCTCTCACCGACCGCTCAAGGACGGATAATACGCAGAAAGACGGCAAAACAGGCATGACACCCTCACAGCAGCTCGACGCTGTATTCACAGGTGTCCGCCGCTTACAGCCTGCCGTTGAGGAAGCCTACACAAAGACTATGGAGGAGCTTGTCCCTTACGGCTTTCAGCACGTTACCTTTGAGACTGCCACAAAGGATGAGCTGACCTTCCTCGAATTATACTTCAAGCGTGAGATAAAGCCCTTTATCTCGGGCATTGTGGTCAACGACGACCTGCCGTTCCCGTTCCTTAAAAATAAGGAGATATACGCTGTTGTCCAGCTGGGGGCTAAGAAGAATACCACCATCGGCATCGTTCCCGTGAACCACGACCAGAGCGAGCGTATAATCCACCTCGGCAACGGCGGAAAGCGCTTCATACTTGAAGAAGAAGTCGTTCTGCATTATGCACACCTTATGTTCAAAAATTACAGCGTACTCGACAGAGCGCTGATACGTGTTACCAGAAATGCCTATATCATGGCTTCGGGACGGGGTGCGGAGTTCCGTGACCGCATGGAGGAGCTTGTGGCAAAGCGCACAAAGCTGGGAGCTGTTCGCATGGAGATATCCGATGTGTTCAGCCGTGAGTCACTGGACTACCTCTGCAAAAAGCTGAAAATAAGCAATGTCAGAGTGTTCACCTCACGTATCCCCCTCGACCTGTCGTTCGTGTACACCTTGCAGGAATATGACAGCGACCCGAGACTGCACTATGCACCACGCTCCCCGAGAAAGCCTGCGGCGCTGTCCGAGACAAAGTCCGTGTTCTCACAGGTAAAGCAGAAGGATATGCTCCTCAGCTACCCGTTCGAGAGCATAAATCTGTCCTTTATCAGGCTTTTGCAGGAATGTGCCAACGACCCGAAGGTAACATCCATCAAGATAACCATATACCGCCTTGCACGTAACAGCAAGGTAGTCGATGCCCTCTGCACAGCCGCTGAACAGGGCAAGGAAGTCCTTGTCATGATAGAGCTGAGAGCACGTTTTGACGAGGCTAACAATATAGAATGGTCAAAACAGCTTCAGGAGGCAGGCGTCAAGGTCATCTACGGTCCGAGAGACTACAAAGCCCACTCAAAGCTGCTCCTTATAACCCGAAAGGCGCAGGGCGGCGGCTTCGACTATCTCACTCAGATAGGCACGGGCAACTACAACGAAAAGACCTCGGCTATATATACCGACCTTACGCTCCTTACCGCCGACCGTGACATTGCCGCAGATGCGGAGGATGTTTTCAACTGTCTGCTGAACGGCACTTTTGTGGAGCACCCACGGAAGCTGCTTGTGTCACCTCTCGCCCTCAGACCGCAGGTACTGGCTATGATGGATGAGCAGATTGAAATTGCGAAAAACGGCGGAAAGGGCTATATTGCCGCAAAGGTGAACTCCCTCAACGATATGGAGATAATCAATAAGCTGGTGGAGGCTTCTCAGGCAGGCGTCAAGATAGAGCTTGTGGTCAGGGGCATATGCTGCCTTATCGCAGGCGTAAAGGGCTATACCGAGAATATCACAGTCCGCAGTATCGTGGGACGCTTCCTCGAACACAGCCGTATATTCATATTCGGTGCAGACGGCGCTGAACAGAAGATATACATAGGCTCTGCCGACTATATGAGCAGAAATACCATCCGACGTGTGGAAGCAGCCGCTCCCATTGAGGATGAAAGGCTGAAAAAGCGCATACGTGAGATGTTCCGCATACTCATGCGTGACAACGTAAAGGCGAGAGTTATGCTCAGTGACGGCAGTTATATCCGTGACCGCCGCACAGAAAGGCAGTCTCCGCTGTCGTCACAGGATTACTTCTACGACGAAGCCTACAGCAAATTAGAGGTAAAACAGCAGAGACAGGAACAGCTCAAAAAGAACCGTGAGAGCGGTGCGGCTAAGAAAAAGACGGCATCAGCCAAGAAAAAAGCCCCTGCTGTAAGACGTACACGAAAGAAAAAGGAGGATAAACAGGAGGAATGAGAGCAAGTTATAATATGAATTCACTGTAAATTAATATTTACTACTTGAAACTGTGTGGATTTTATGTTATAATAGATGAATAAAAAAAACGTAGAGGATCAAAATAGATGATAGGTTATTATAACTATACAGTTATTCTTACATATATGAGCCTCGTTTCGTCAGTGATAGGAATGTTCCTTGCTGTTGGATTCGGCGGAAATCAGCCCCATCCCGACTTTGCCATAATATGCCTTATGGTATCGGGACTGTGCGATATGTTCGACGGAAAGATAGCAAGAACTAAAAAAGACCGCACTGAGAACGAGAAAAAATTCGGTATACAGATAGATTCGCTGTGTGATGCGATCTGTTTCGGTGTACTGCCTGCGGTGATAGGCTATTCCATCGGCATGACTGACTGGTGTGATCTGCCTGTGCTGATACTTTTCCCTCTCTGCGCTGTTATACGACTGGCATACTTCAATGTAGCCGAGGAGGACAGACAGAAAAAGACCAGCGAGAACCGCAAGGTCTATGAGGGACTTCCCGTCACCAGCGTTGCATTGATATTCCCTCTTATATACAGCTTCCATAAGGATATCGGCGCTGAGTGGTTTCCCAATGTTTACGGCGGTATCATGATAGTGATAGCTATAGCGTTTATTACGAGATTCAAGGTGAAGAAGCCGGGGATGAATGCGATGCTTTGTTTTGTGGGAGTGGGCGTTATTGAGCTTATATGGATGATATACAAGACGAAGATGAT
>JAFVBU010000209.1 GCA_017479805.1 Ruminococcus sp. | reverse complement strand
GAGCAAGCCAGAGACCTGCGCCCATTCCGCCTGCATTGACACCTGCTGTGCCCTTGCCGTCGACCTCACTCATCCAGAGATTCTTGCCTGCCTTTATAGCAGTTTCTTTGAGCTGTGTACGCTTGCTTCCGCCGTAGGTGTGAGTATCGATACGTCCGATAATGCTTTTTGCCTCGGAAGAAAGAGCGTTGTAGGCGTCTATCTGTGTGTCGATTGAGGTCTCATCAGTACCGCTGATGATAATGTCGTTCAGACCTCTCTTGTCGAGAGACTTTTTCAGTTCGACCAGAATCTTGCTTTCGGAGTTGCCGATATCGAAGTGGCAGCCCTCCTGCTTGTTGCTGTAAGCGCCCCAGAAATTGGTGTAAGGCTCGTTCATCGGGTCGATACTCTGCACCTTTACGTTCCAGTTTTCCTCGAAGTGCTTGCAGACCTCGGCGAGATATTCCGCAAAGGCTGTGTACTGGTCGTCACGGAGATTATTCTTTCCTGCGTCCTTGTTGCCTGTGGAGCAGCCGCTGTTGGTCATGTAGTACGGCGGAGAGTTTGAGAACATCTCCACTATCATATCATCGCCTGCCGCCTTGATACAGCGGTCAAGGACATTTCGCTGGTTTGCGTCAGCAGTCCAGTCATAGGTCACAACGCCGTTGTTATACTTAGTATAACCGGGCATATTTGAGTCAGTTCTTGTAATGTGAGTATGAGTCGGGTCATCGCCGCCGCCGATGTTGAATCGGGCGATATTCATGCGAAGTCCGTCCTCACCGTAGAAAGCGTCAGCGGCTTTCTGAGAGAGACTGTCGGAGTAGCCAACACGGTTAGCCCACCAACAGAGTGAAGTTCCCCAGCCCTGAAAAACACCGTTGTTTATCTCATATTTATTATTCGGCGAGACAGTAACGGTAGTGGCTGCATTTGCAGCAGGGGGGAATGTGCTGATAAACGGCACGGATACGCCGGCTGCGAGAATGAGTGCAGCAGCTTTTGAGAGTAATTTCATACGATCAATTCCCTTCTATTTATTTTTGCCGAAATCATCCCATAGAGTTATTATATCATATATCTCCAAATAATGCTATATACAAAAGTCTCATTTTTGTGTAAAATAATACTTTATAATAAAAGATACTGCGAATTCTGTAATTGATTTTACCTATTTGTCTATAAAAAACGGAGAGCCTTTCACCGGAAAGTGCTCCCCGTTAGTTCATAAATATTTCTTCATAATATATTCCTCGGCAGTTTCCCTGACAGTCTCAAAGCCGAGCTTCACATACATATTGTATGCGTAATTTTTCTTCTGCACCGAAAGTGACACCACCGCAAAGCCGCTTCTCCGTGCTTCGGCAAGAAGTGCTTTCATAAGTGCTGTGCCTATGCCACGGCTTCTGTACTCAGGATAAAGTGAAACCGCAAGGGACGGGATACCGCAGCCGATATGCCCGTAATCGTTCATTATCCTTGTCCATGCCGCACCGACGACTTTTCCGTTGGTTTAGGCAAATACGCATATGTCACCGAAGCGCCTGCCGAAGTTTTCGATATACACCTGCAATTCGGGCTTGTATATAATATCTCTCGGCGGCGGCTGAACTCCCTCGGGAATGAAGATGGCTTCATAGAGGAAATCCTCCAAAAGCCCATATTCCGACGGTTCGGCTTTTCTCAAAGTCACTGACGGGTCGTCGCATTTCAGCATATTGTCAAGCTCACTTTTAGTGTAGTGGGGATAGCTGTACAAAAGGTCGTCAAAGGCAAAACGATAGGGAGTTGTGTACCTGCACCCCTCTGTTATTTTCTCAAAGGCTTCATCGTCAAAGGGCAGGCTGTCGTTCTCAAGAAAACGGTCGTCGATGATAAGAACATCGGTGAGGTAGTTCCTCAGCACCGCTTCATCGCAGGAAAGCTCCTCATCAAAAGAGGTATGGTACACACCGCATTTGTCAAGTCCACGCTTCACTTTGTCGGGGCAGTTTTCTTTCAGCAGGGCAACGGGATATTTTACGCAGATGAAACCGTAGCTTTCAACAATGCTGCTGCCGTTCGTTCTGCCGATACAAGCCCATTTTTCGTTGGTATCACTGTCGGGCAGACACCATATATCTCCGTCTGATTCAAGTATGAAAGCGGCTGTTTTATAAAGATAGCTGCTTTCATTTTCAACGGCTTTTGCAAATATTTCGGTTACATCCTTCACTGTTATCCCTGCCCCTCCGAGTGTTTATTTGTTAGAGCTTGTGTTCAGCAGAATCATGCACGACTTTTCAGCAGATTTGTCCTATGAACACAAGCTCTGAAAAAATGGCGGTCGGGATGTAGGGGACGTCCTTGCGCTGCCCCTATATCACAGCCGCCTGAAAAGTTATTTTTCCGCTTATTTTATACCGTAGGTCTCTCTGTATTCCAGCATTTTGTCAAGGTATTCCTTGCCGGGAACGATATCATTTCTGATAGCGTCGATGATATCCTCCATAGTAACTATAGGATAAACCGTAACGCCGAAATCACGCTTGACCTCCTGAACGGCAGAAAGCTCGCCTGTACCCTTTTCCATGCGGTCAACGGTTATGACCATGCCTGTAACGTCAACATCAGCGGCACCTTTCAGCTTAGGCATTGACTCACGGAGAGCCTTTCCCGAAGTCATAACATCGTCGATGATAACTACCTTTTCGCCGTCGGTAAGAGTTTTTCCCACGAACATACCGCCCTCGCCGTGATCCTTTGCTTCCTTGCGGTCGAAGCAGTAGGAAACGTCGATGCCGAATTTATTGCTGAGTGCAACAACAGCGGAAACAGCAAGGGGGATACCCTTGTAAGCAGGTCCGAAAAGTGTCTCAACAGGGATGTTGTTCTCATGTATGCATTCAGCGTAGTATTCGCCGAGCTTTGCAAGCTGTGCGCCTGTTTTGTAGTTGCCGCAGTTGATGAAATAAGGGGCTTTGCGTCCGCTTTTCAGTGTGAATTCACCGAAAGTTAGGACACCGCAGTCCACCATAAATTTGATAAAGCTCTCTTTGTAAGTCATTTGTCTGTACCTCCGTAAATATATCATCCGCTATTTTATAAGCGGTTTTAAAGCATTGTAGATTATCTTAGTCCTTTGACCGCCGAATTTCTTGCACAGTTCGGAATTGATGTTGTTTTTCACCGTCGGGATGGTAGAAGTCAGGTCTTTCATGTGCTTCCGCATGGTGTCCCTGATAAAGAGTATCTCCTCCTCCTCGAAAGGCGGGTCTGCTTCTGCAAGGAGCTCTGCCACCTCGGTGCGCTTCACGGGCTTCATTTTGGGAGTAAGGGAAATATTAGGGACTAACTGTATCCTTGCCCCACGTGTCCTCCAGAAGTTCACCACATTAGCAAATCCGTTGTCCTTGCTGATAATGTAGCAGATTATATCCTCGTTCTGTCCGATTATGTAGCCGATGAAGGACGAAAGCTGAAAATCAAGTGCATTTTTGCCGACAGTCCTCACCTCGAAGTAAACTATCTCAGCCTTTGCGTTCATCAGCGATTCATGTTCATGGAACGTAAGGCTGTTGGAATAGGCGCTGTAGAATATGTAAACCGTATCCCTTTTGCTTAGTTCCTCGATGCCTTTAAGTCCTGCCTTTGCAACATTTTCGTAGTCTATGAAGTAGACTCTGCGTGTTTTCTTTGAAAGTTTATTTTCATTCATAAATATTGCCTCACCTATCAGATATGGATATATGTATACCCACAAATGGGACATTTAGGGTAGTCAACGTCTATTTCCGAGCCGCACTCGGGACACAGCTTAACAGGGAGCTTGTCCACCTTGTCGTCAAGGTCCTGACGGTATTTCCCTGCGAAACCCAGCGCATGGGTGAGGGGGAACACACCGACTAAAAGTCCGCATTCGGGACAGTAGTAGCCGAGAGTGGACTCGCCCTCCGCTTCGCATATCATCTCATTGTCTTTATAGAAAACGGCGACAGGATAGATGAAAGCACCGCCTTTTTTGCCGATGCCCTCTTTCTGCATTGCAAAATCTCCCTGCACCATATTGCTTCCGCATCTTCCGCAGATCATAGTCCTGACCTCCAGTCTCAGTTCTCAGCCCTCAGCCTGCATTGTTCCCAAAGGCTGACAGCTAAGTATATTATATCCTATTTTATACTAAAAAGCAAGGGATTATATTGTTAAGAAATAAAAAATACAAAAAATCATTCAAACCCCTTGAAAAAAATTTTTAAATGAGGTATAATATAAAAGTACCTGCGCTATCGTGTGAAGCGTGGTTATCATCGGAAATGAACACATCCTGCCGCAGTATCGGCGGATATTATGGTATATAAGGAGACAGGAGAAAATATGGCTAACGCTAAGGGAAAAGGCAGAAATGTCAGAAGATCGTCGGGCAGAAGAAAAAGCAGACCAAAGGTAAGATTCAGCATATGGGGACTTATCCTGCTGTTTGCATTAGCTTTTGCCGCTTGCTTTATTTTATATATGGTAAAGGCTAACCTTGATGAGGACTTCCTTGAGGAGGAGTTCGGCACAAGCTCGGTCGTGGAGACCACAACGGAGAATACCGAGGAGACCGAAGAACCGACGGACAGCGAGGAGTCCGAGGAGGAGACTACCGCTCCGAGAGGCGAGATAACCAACCCCGTTCCACAGTCCGAAGCGGCTGAGGCAGGATATTTCGACAACAGCTGTCTCATCACAGACTCAACTCTGCTGAAAATGGCTGAGTTCACCAACTTCACCGACGTTATCGGAAGTGAGGCGCTGAATGCTCTCAACTGCAACAGCACAAAGGTCGAGACAAACTACGGTACAGTTACCGTGTACGAGACCATGCAGATAAAGAAGCCCGAAAATGTTTATATCATGCTCGGAAGCGATATCGGCACTGCCCCGACTGACGAAATGATAGAGAATTACTCAAAGCTCATAGATAATATCCATTCGGCAAGACCCGACATGAACATCTATGTAATGCAGTATCCGCCTGTCAAGGCTGAGGGCGAGGATAACTCCAAGAACGAGCTTATCAACGACTACAACTCAAAGCTCCTTGCAATGGCTAGCAAGTATCAGGTATACTGCATCGACACAAATACTGCTCTGAAAAATCAGGACGGCACTATCGCACCTGAGTTTCTCGACGAGGAGGGCAAGTTCAACGAGACAGCATACAGCACTGTCACAGGTTACATCCTGACACACGTTGCTTCATAAGCAAAACAGGGCTACCACAATATATTGTGGTAGCCTTTCTGTTTCAACATTAAGTTGAAAACTAAACGAAGAATAGCCAAAGCGGTGTTTTTTAAAAGAAAAAATGTTAATATAGCACTATACGAGACGTATATTTCTGGTTCTGATTGTTATTTTGTACAATTGACAAGAGCCTGTTTTTGCTTTATACTAATATAGAACCATTTAAAGGGAGACACAATATATTGATCGGAGGTATGTCTTCAAATGATAATCCACATTATTAAGCGAGACGGCAGAAAAGTTCCTTTCAACGTTGAAAAAATTGCCAATGCTATCTTTAAGGCGGCACAAGCCAAGGGCGGCACTGATTTCGACGCAGCAATGGACGTTGCTATTGAGGTATGCAAGGCTTATGAGGAACAGCACCCCGGCAAGACACCTACTGTTGAGGAGATTCAGGATCTCGTTGAGAAGATCCTCATCGAAAAGGGTCATGCCAAAACTGCAAAGGCTTATATTCTCTACCGTTACGAGCGCACACGCTCACGTGAGATGAAAACAAACCTTATGTGCGTACTCAATGAACTGACCTTCAGCGCTGCAAAGGACAGCGACATCAAGAGAGAAAATGCCAATATCGACGGCGATACCGCTATGGGCACCATGCTGAAATACGGCTCTGTTTCAGCTAAGGAATACTATGAGATGTATGTACTCGAATCATCTCATGCCAAAGCCCACAGAGAGGGCGATATCCACATCCACGACCTTGATTTCTACACACTTACCACCACCTGCTCACAGATCGATCTGAAAAAACTGTTCACTAACGGCTTCTCCACAGGTCACGGCTATCTTCGTGAACCCAACGATATCGCAAGCTATTCCGCACTTGCCTGTATCGCTATCCAGTCCAACCAGAACGACCAGCACGGCGGACAGAGTATCCCCACATTTGACTATGCAATGGCTGAGGGCGTAAAAAAGACCTACGCCGCAAGATACATCCAGAACGTTGCAAGAGCACTTTCGCTTATCGGCGGAGTTGAGAATGAATTTGAGATCGCTGACAAGATAAAGAAAGAGCTTCGTGAAAAGTACGACCTGAGACCTAC
This sequence comes from Ruminococcus sp., assembly GCA_017479805.1. Classification (GTDB taxonomy): domain Bacteria; phylum Bacillota; class Clostridia; order Oscillospirales; family Ruminococcaceae; genus Ruminococcus. The sequence continues at coordinate 914 of JAFVBU010000209.1, read as the reverse complement.
CCTTGCCGATGATAACGGCTACAAGGAAAAGGAAGCTGAAATGCTCGCTGAGTATACCGACAGCGAGACTATAAAGAAGATACAGGAATTCTCCACCAAAAACGCAGTCAAGGAGACCGACAGGGCAACTTATCAGGCAATGGAGGCTCTCATCCACAACCTGAACACCATGAACAGCCGTGCAGGCGCTCAGACACCTTTCAGCTCCATCAACTACGGTACAGACACTACTCCCGAGGGCAGAATGGTCATCAAGAACGTTCTCCTCGCTCAGGAAGCAGGTCTCGGAAACGGCGAAACACCGATATTCCCAATACATATCTTCAAGATAAAAGAGGGTATCAACTACAACCCCACCGACCCCAACTACGACCTTTTCAAGCTGGCTTGCAGAGTTTCCGCAAAGAGACTGTTCCCGAACTTCTCTTTCATCGACGCTCCGTACAACCTCAAATACTACAAGGAGGGCGACCCTGATACAGAGATCGCTTACATGGGATGCCGTACACGTGTTATCGGCAACAACCACGACCCGTCCCGTGAGATAGTTACAGGCAGAGGAAACCTCAGCTTCACATCTATCAACCTCCCGAGACTTGCTATCAAGTCCGACCATAATGTTGGTCTTTTCTTCGAGAAGCTGGAAGAAAAGATGGATCTTGTTATCGATCAGCTCATGCACCGCTTCAATATCCAGTCACAGAAGCGTGTCAGAAACTATCCTTTCCTCATGGGACAGGGTATCTGGATAGACTCAGAAAAGCTCTCACCCGATGATACAGTGGGCGAAGTCCTCAAGCACGGCACTCTTTCCGTTGGCTTCATCGGTCTTGCTGAGGCTCTCAAAGCTCTTATCGGCGCTCACCACGGCGAAAGCGAAGAAGCACGTGAGCTTGGCATTGAGATAATTACTG
>JAFVBU010000208.1 GCA_017479805.1 Ruminococcus sp. | reverse complement strand
GTTCATCTGAAATGTGAACTTATTGCACTCCTCACAGCACAGCACATTGATACCGCTGATATTTTTCAGTATGCCTATCTCCGAGGATGTTCCGTTTTTGAGAAACTGCATGAACAGAACGTTTCCGCCCGAGCCTGCAAAGCGAACGGCAAGCCCGACAGCGGCTGTGGTCTTTCCCTTGCCGTTTCCGTGGTAGATATGCAGCATTTTCATCACCTCTGAATTTATTATAGCACAGTTTTGGGGGAGGTTCAAGTCATACAGCGGAGCTTTTTTAGGTGTCAGATATCAGGTGTCAGGTTGTAGGGGCGCTTTCCGAGCGCCCGAAGATAACATTGAGATATGCGGCTATGATTTGTAGGGAACGCTGATGGCGGCGTTCCCTACAGATTAATTTTTCTGATCAACAAAACTGAATCACGTGAACTCATATCGATATGCTTGACAATCAATTATCAATGTATTATAATATCATAGAGAAACGGAGTGATAATATGAGATCAATAATTTTTTTCGATATAGACGGAACTCTTGCCACCGAGGATGAGCGCTCACTTATTCCCGAGAGCACCCGACAGGCTATTGCCGAGACACGCAGAAAGGGAAATCTCACCTTTGTCAATTCGGGCAGGACTACCTTCAATATCCCGCCGAGAATAAAGGAACTGGGCTTTGACGGCTATATCTGCGGCTGCGGAACGTACATCGAGCACAACGGCGAGGTTATGTTCTATCATGCGCTGGACAAGGACTACTGCCGAAAAATTGCAGAATTGGTGAGGACGTTCAATGTAACTCCCGTGTACGAGTGGAAGGACGGCTATTTCTTCGATGACAAAATGCCCATGACCGACGGACTGAAATACTTCATGGAGGTTTTCGTGGACAACGGCATTGATGTGACGGGCAGAGTTGAGGATGAGCGGTTTATTTTCGATAAATTCGTTATCTGGACCAACGAAAACAGCGACCTTGAAGGCTTCATGCGTGAGATAGGCAAGGATTTTTCCATCATCGACAGAGGAAACGGCTTCTATGAGAATGTTCCGCTGGGCTTCACCAAAGCAACCGCAATGCACTACATCCTCGACAAGCTGAATATCCCCGTAGAAAGGGCGTATGCCATCGGTGACAGTATGAACGATCTTCCAATGCTTGAAGCTGTTCCAAACAGCATCGCAATGGGCGGAGCGGAGAGAATATATCCCTATGTTTCGTACATTACCACGCCCATCGAGGAGGACGGCATTTCCAACGCTCTGAAACACTTTGAGCTGATATGAGGGAGCTATGGAGAATTATTTTGCCTGCCTTTTAACATCGGACGAGATAGCAAAGCACGCTGAAACAGACAAGCCCATAAACAGCGACCTGAGCAATATCTCGGAGCTGGACAGTGAGGAATATCTTAACTTTATGTCATGGGCGATTTATGAAAGCTCAGCGACCAATATGCCGTGGCGGTACACGGGGATATGCTACACCCGTCTGCTGTACGACACGGACATTGAGCGCTTCCGTGAAAATTTTTCTGCGGCGCTGAGAAAAATATACGGTGCGGCTGACAGAGATGTATTTTATGAGGATTTTTACGACCTTGAATGGCTAATGTACATCATTGCCCCCGACCTCCGCAGACAGTTTCTGGAGTTTGCCTGCGGTTCGCCTTTTGAGGACATAAGGAACGATGCAGAAAAATTTCTGAATGAAACAGCGCCTCCCGATACAGACGCTCCTTACTATAAATACGCTATGGCTGAATATGCCGAGTTTCAAAGAAAAATAAATGAATATAACTGAAAATAATATTTTATGCGGTCGGGAGTGGCTGGGCGTTTGCGTAATTACCACGAACCACAAACTCAAATTCTGTCAAGACCGCCATTTATGGCGCTTGCTTTGGTCTTGACTGAATCTGAGTTTGTGGTATAATTAGCAATTGCGAACGCAAGCTGCATAACACTTACTTTCAAAATAAAAATGGCAGGCTCTCTTAATGAGAACCTGCCATATTTTTTACTTAGTAGGCAGAGCCTTTACAAGCTGGAGTTTGTACTGCTGAACAGCAAGTGCATCCTTATTTGTAACGCCGTCGCCGTTGTTGAAGCAGTCAGCGTTCTTTGAGCCCTGTGCTGTGATATGAGCCTTATCTGAGCCCTTTTCGCCGAACTTGGATGGGTTAGCGATGGACTGCATGATGAGAACTGCGTCAGCAACTGATACTTCCTTGTCGCAGTTAGCGTCGCCGTAAACTACAGCGCTGCTGTCAGGCTTCTTTGTTGTTGTGTCGGGATCCTGATTGAAAGGAACTGAGCCCTCTGCACGTGTGCCGTCGGGTTCTTCGCCCCATACGAGCTTGTCGTCACAGTAAAGTGTGATCTTTTCTGTGATAGCAGATGCTTCGTTCTCGTCCTCAAATGAAACAAGGTCGCCGTAGCTGTAGTCATTTGTGGAATCCCACTCAACATCGTCGTATGTTTCCTTGTCCTGATTATAGCCCAGTGCGAACTGATATACACGGCTGCCGTAGAAGTCGCAGTCCTTCCACTGCATTTCTACGTAGTATGTGCCCTTGTCGTCGTACTTGACAGGACCTGTGAATTTAGCCTCGTTCTTGCCGTCTGAGAAGCTCTTTTCCTGATCGTAGTCTATACGTACAAAGATGTATTCTTCGGGATCGTAGCCTGCGTCGAGAAGCTCCTTGACATTGAAGTAGTATCTTGCCTTCATGTTGCTCTCGAACTTAGGAGGATCGATAGTACGGTTGTGAACAACTACCTTGAGCTGAACGCTGCCTGTCTGCTCCTGATTCTTACCGCCTGAGATATAAAGACCTGTTGGGAGCGGATCGCCGTTTGCATCGATCTGATCGAAGCCGTGAGCATTCTTGGACATATCAAAGTCCTTGATGATGTAGTTTTCCTTTTCGTCCTTGCCGCCCTTTGTGCCGTAGAAGTGGTAGAGACCTGCAAGGTCGCCGCAGAAGCCTGCGTTGTAGTCGTCGGTAACTTCGTTGTAGATGTAGTCCTTTGTCTCATCGTTGTGGAAATCATCGAGATCAGGACCGCCGACGAGAGCACCCCAGAGGGTATGTACCTGTGTGATCGGATCATCCATGCTCTGTGTAGGTGAGCAGTGTGATGAACGGTGGTGTGGATGAGAAGCAAAGCTGTTCTCATAGCCTACCTCGTAAGCGTAGCCCATCGGGTTGTCACCGAGGATATACTGCATCTGAGCTCTTGCCCACGGGAGGAATGTATCATCGCCTGTGGTCTTTGCGTATACGCAGGCACAGAGACCGGCGGCTGTATTGTAACGAGCCGAACCGTAGCCTGATACAACTGCCCAGCCCTTAGGTGACTTAGCGATGAAGTCGCCGCTTGTTTCGCTTTCGGGAAGATCAGCGATCTGATCGCAGGTCATCGGTGTATTCCAGAGATAATCGTCTCTGCCGAAATACTTATGACCGTGTACAGGCTCATAGCCCCAATCGGAGCAGTCAGTTGTCTTGGAACAGCCTGACCAGAATTCAAGGTTGTAACGGAAAATGTACCAATCACGTGCAGTATTTGTGATAGGAGCGAGCTTTGCGAAAACTCCGCCCCAAACGGTATCCCAGCAGTGAACCCAGATATTCTGCCAGCAGTTGCCTGTATCGGTAATGATACGCTTCATATAGCCTGTGTAAGCATATGAAGGCTGCTGACCTGTCTGAGCCTGTTCGTCATATGAACCGCTGTCAGAAAGAGGAGCAGAAGTATCAACTCCGATAATATCCTCTATATAATCGTAGTTTTCAGTACAGTAGTAGAGCCATACAGCAGCCCATGCAAGCTCATCGTAGTCATAGCTCGATGTATAGAAGCCGCCGTCGTAGCCGAGGCTTGAATTGCTTGGAACCATACCCGGCTCCCATTCCTCAATGTGTGTCTTTACTGCGAAATCGTAGAGGGCGATAGCGTAGTCAAGATTCTTCTTGGCGTAGTCGGGGTCTGTGTCCTTGAAGTTGAGGTAGTTGATAGCCAGTGAAGCTGCTGCACCTGCTGCCTGGTCGGAAGCGGGCATTTCTTCGGTAGCGAAGTAAGCAGGACGCTTAACGCCGCATGAAGAAGAAGCAACGAATGTGCCGTCTACCTGAAGCTCAGGAGGGCACCAGTAGTTATGGTCGTTATTACCTTCACCCACCTGATAGCAGTAAGCAACAACGTTTCCGTCGTCGTCGAGGAAGGTAGCCTTCATGAAGTAATCGTTTATCCAGCGGAGCTCATCCTCAACGTGCTTGT
>JAFVBU010000207.1 GCA_017479805.1 Ruminococcus sp. | reverse complement strand
TATCAGGGGTAAAAATTTGGATCAAAAGTCTTTGGAAGGGGGTTCGGGGGTGACTCCCTACAGTGTAGGGAGATGTCCGCAGGACAGAGGGTCGTCGCCGCTGTTAGCGGAACCTTTCCTCAGAAAGGTTTCCCCCGATAAGAGCCGCAGGAGTTATAACAGAGCCAAACGGACTTTTTATGAGGCAAACTGGCTGTTGTACAACTCGGAGTAGAAGCCGCCGTTGGACATTAGCTGCCGGTGGCTGCCCTGCTCGATGATATTGCCCTGCTTCATTACGAGGATGGTATCGGCGGTTTTGATGGTGGACAGACGGTGGGCGATAACAAAGCTGGTACGTCCCTCCATGAGCTTCACAAAGGCTTTTTGTATCCTTTGCTCGGTTCGCAGGTCGATGGAGCTTGTGGCTTCGTCGAGGATGAGCATTGGCGGGTCCATGAGCATTATCCTCGCTATACAGATAAGCTGCTTCTGTCCCTGTGAAAGTCCGCTGTCCTCGCTTATTACCGTATCATAGCCATTGGGCAGGCGCTTGATGAAGCCGTGAGCGTACACTGACTTAGCCGCCTCTATCACCTGCTCACGTGTGGCATCGGGGACGCCGTAGGCAATATTTTCCGCAACAGTCCCCGTAAACACCCATGTTTCCTGCAATACCATGCCGAAGCTGCTTCTCAGGCTGTCACGGGTGACGGTGCTGATATCGTGTCCTGACACCTCTATTTTGCCGCTGCCGATATCATAGAATCTCAGCAGAAGATTGATTATGGTCGATTTTCCGCAGCCTGTAGGTCCTACGATAGCTACACGCTGTCCCGACTTTACGTCGAGGTTGAAGTTCTGAATGAGCTTTGTTTCGGGGTTATATGAGAAGAAAACCTCCGAAAATCTCAGGTCGCCTGTGCAGTCAGTCAGCACTTCCTTGTCGGAATCGTCGGGTATCTCCTCCTCGTCGAGCACATCGAAAACTCTCTGCGCCGAGGCAACTGCGTTCTGGAGTTCCGCAAAAACTCCCGATATTTCGTTGAAAGGCTTGGTATACTGGTTGGAATACGCAAGGAAGCTGGACAGCTTACCCACGGACATAACTCCCACGAAAGCCGAGTGACCCATAGCGCCGAGAGCGCCTAAAAGTCCCACTGACGCATAAATAAGACCGTTCACGAAACGTGTGGTCGGGTTGGTCATGGAGCTGAAAAAGGTGGCTTTTATTCCGATCTTTCCGTATGCGGTGTTGATCTGCTCAAAGCGTTCCTCTGCACGTTCACCATAGACAAATGATTTTACTATTTTCTGATTGCCTGCCATTTCTTCTGCAAGTCCCACCATATCGCCCCTCAGCTTCGACTGCTTCATGTAGGAATCATGGGTAGCTTTGGTTATCTTTGAAGCGGCAATGAACGAAAGCGGTGTCAGGACTACCACCACAAGGGCTATCTTAACATTAATGGTCATCATGAAAATGAGAGTGCCGATTATTGTGATGATACCGCTGAAAAACTGTGTGAAGCCCTGCAAAAGTCCGTCGGAGATTATCTCGATATCGTTTATGACACGGCTGGTCAGTTCGCCTTTTGTGTGGCTGTCGATGTATCTCAGCGGCACTCTTTCCAGCTTGCCGAAAATATCCGCTCTCAGGTCACGGACTGTGAGAAATGCCAGTTTATTGGTGCAAAGGCTCATGAGCCACTGGAAAAGTCCGCTTGCAATGACTATCGCCGCAAGCTCGGTCACTATGACTTTCAGCCTGTCAAAGTCCACTTTCCCCTTGCCGAGACAGCAGTCAACGGCGTTTCCGATGAACACGGGCACAGCCAGCGACAGGGACACTCCCAGTGCCGCAAAAACCACGGTCAGCACGAAGTAAACGATGTACGGACGGGCGTAGGCGAACACTCTTTTCAAGGTTTTAAGCATTGTTTCCGCCCTCCTTTTCATTCATCTGCGAACGGTATATCTCACTGTAGACCTCACAGCTTTCAAGCAGCTCGTCGTGTGTGCCGATGCCTACCGCTTCGCCGTCATCCATGACGATTATCTTGTCCGCCTCTTTCAGCGAGGTGGTGCGCTGGGATATCATAATTACCGATGTTTCGGACATTTCCTCTTTCAGCGCCTTTCTCAGCGCAAGGTCGGTGGCGTAGTCAAGGGCGCTGGTGGAGTCGTCAAGTATGAGGATATCGGGCTTGCCGACCAAAGCTCTTGCTATGGAAATTCGCTGCTTCTGACCGCCTGACAGGTTCTTTCCGCCCTGCGATACCATTGTGTCCAGCTTATCGGGCATACGGCTGACAAATTCCCATGCCTGCGCCGTTTTCAGAGCAGAAATTATCTCCTCGTCGGTGGCATTCGGGTCACGCCACTTCATATTCTCACGGATAGTTCCCGAGAAAAGCACCGCTCTCTGGGGGACGTTTCCGATGTTCTTTCGCAGCTCGTCAAGGTCGAGGGTGTTCACATTCTCCCCTGCCACAAGGACTTCACCCTCAGTCGCCCTGTAAAAGCAAGGGATGAGCTGTGCAAGGGTGGACTTTCCGCAGCCCGTACCGCCGATTATTCCCAGCATTTCGCCACGTTTCAGCTTGAAGCTGATATTTTTGAGTGAGCTGTCGCCTGCGGTGCGGTAGGCAAAGGAAACGTTCCTGAACTCGATGATATCCTCGCTGTTATGGGAAATATCAGCATTTTCGCCGTAGGTCTCGGGTTCAAGAGCAAAGACCTCGCTGACACGGTTAGCCGAGGCAAAGGCTTTGGTGAATATTACTATCAGGTTTGCGAGGACTACAAGTGCAAGAAGTATCTGAGTCATGTAGTTAGTGAAAGCCGTCAGCTCGCCCTGTGTCAGATCTCCCGAATCTATGCGGAATCCGCCGAAATGGATGACCGCAACTATGCCGAGGTTCATGACCATGAACGCAACGGGATTGAGGATGGCGGATATCTTTCCCACGGCAATGGACTCGTTTGAGATATCGTCAACAGCCTCACGGAACTCGTCTATTTCCTCCTGCTGACGGGAAAAAGCACGGATAACACGTGTTCCCTCAAGGTTCTCACGGGTCAGCATCGAGGCTTTGTCAAGGCATTTCTGGGTCTTTTTGTACATGGGGATGGTCTTTCGCATGATGAAGAATATCACAATGGATATAAGCGGTGCGACCACGAAGAATATCAGCGACAATTTCAGGTCTATGGATACTGCCATGACAGCCGCACCTATGACCAGAAACGGCGCTCTCATCGCCAGTCGGATGAACATATTCACTCCGTTCTGGACGGTATTCGTGTCATTGGTCAGGCGGTTCACAAGGGAGGATGTGCCTATCTTGTCGATACTGCTGTAGGACAGGGAGTTGATGTGCTTGTAAAGTGCACGGCGAAGCTCCGTACCGAAGCCGTAGGCGCATTTTGCCGCAAGAAACTGGCAGGTCAGCGCAAAGCAAAGTCCGCAGACACCGAGCAGGACGATAAGTCCGATCATCTTGTACACATAGGCACTGTCGCTTCTGCCAACGCCGTTGTCAATAATTTTAGCCATTACCATAGGGACGATAAGCTCGAATATGGCTTCGAGGAGCTTGAAAAACGGTCCGAAAACCAGCTCTTTTTTGTAATTTTTCAGATATTTTAACAGATCTTTCATAGTTCTCCTTACATAATTACAGTGCATAATTACGGCGGACATTCTCAGTCAGCCTTTTGTTATTATTATATCATATTGCTCCTTTACAGTCAAGAGTTGGAGAAATTGAGAATTTAGAATGGAGAATTGAGAATTATTTCGTCGGTCAAGCCGAGGGAAAGTGCTTGCTAAACAGCCGTAAAGCATAGCTACGCTTGCTTTACTACTTTTTAGGAGGGGCTCTGCCCCTCCTCGCACACCTCCCTGCAAGGGCGATAACATCCCCCTTGACCCCGGTCTATGCGGCTTCGCCGCTTTTTATTTATATTTTATTGCCGCATTAATAATATATATTATAAACAACATTCTCAATTATCAATTCTCCATTCTCAATTAAAATAATTTTGTGCATTTCGCTGATTTTTCCGTTTTCTATTGACTACCCTATGAGGTAATAGTTTATAATATAGGGTGTGTGGATTTTTGGACTTAAAAAAATTTTGAAAAAATCTGATTTTTAGTGAGAGTTTTTCCGAAAAAATGAGTCTAATATATAGAAGCAAAATTCAGGACATAAGGAGAATGTGTATATGAAGAATAAAAACGGTTCCACCCTCGGCAGTAAGGTGCTGAATATCATACCTTATCTTATTGCCGCCGCTGTCTCAACTATCATCGGAGTTCTGGTGTTCAAGCACCGACACATCGCCCCGTTCGGCGAAAAAGCCGTGCTCTGTATGGACCTGTGGGGACAATATTTCTCAATGTACGTCAACAACAAAAGTGCCGATACAATCGCCGACCTTTTCCATTCGTGGAACGGCGCTTTCGGCTTCAACAACTGGACACAGAGCGCATACTACTGCAACAGTATTTTCGTCATACTATTGCGGCTGTTCCCCTATGCAAGCTTAGTCAAAACTCTTGACATTTTCTGTCTCGTCAAAATAGCCATAAGCTCTATGACCTGTCTCGGTATGCTCAGGTTCAAGTCCAAGTCCTCCTCCCCTGTGCTCATCGGCGGTGCTGTGGGATATTCGCTTTGCTCCTACATGATAGCCTATATTTCGCAGATAATGTGGACTGACCTTATGATGTACGCTCCCCTCATCGTCATAGGCATCGACCTGCTCATTGAAAAGAGGAAACCGCTGATGTATGTGGTCTTCCTTGCGCTTTCCATTTTCACCAGCTTCTATATCGGCTTCTCGGTATGTATTTTCAGCGCTGTTTACTTCGTTACAAGAGTTGTTCTGCAAATGCATATCACTAAAGACGAGGAGGGCAAGCGCCATATCACAGGCGTAAGGAGAATGGTCTTCTCCATCCTCAGATTCGGTTCCTACTCCATCATAGGCGGTGCTCTTTCCGCTTTCATCATCCTCCCCGTTGCTATGGGAATTTCCCAGACGCTCGCTGTTGAAGCGCCGTCCCCCGAAAAGCTCGAATGGTACGGTAACTTCACAAGCATTTTACAGAACTGTCTCCCAAATACTCAGTTCTTCCAGGAGTACAAGGGCGCTAACCTTTTCTGCGGTATACTGATGTTCCTCTCGGTTCCGCTCTACTTCGCAAACAAGTCATTCCGCAAAGCTGAGCGCATTTCAAGCGGTGTGTTCCTTGTGTTCCTCATCGCTTCACTCAACTGCAATATCCTCAACTACATCTGGCATGGCTTCCACTTCCCAAATCAGCTTCCTGCAAGATGGTCTTTCCTGCTTTCTCTGTATCTGGTGCTCTTAGGCTCGATAGGTCTTGCAAAGTATGAGGGACTTACTCTCATCCGCTCCGTTATCGGTACTGCCATCGGTCTGGTGCTCCTTTTCCTCACCAAAAAGGGTCTGGGCGAAACTGAGAGCCGTGAGATACCCACCTACGCTCTCATCATTGTTATCATTTCCGCTGTGCTCATCGTTCTTGCAAGTCTTGTGCGCTTCATCCTCAGCAAAAAAGAGGGCAAGGAGAAACTGTCAAGAATTCTGAGCGGTGCTGCCGCTGCTGCTATCGCTTTCATGATGGTTTTCGATGTGGGCAAGAACCTCCTCACTGTATCCGACTTTGAGGGCAACAAGGGCTTTCAGGCTTCCGACGAGGTAACATATTCGGGTCAGATCGTCCGTCACGTTGCCAACGGTGCACGCATCAAGAGCGGAAGCGACGACTTCTACCGTGTCGAGGACAATATCGGCTTCACGTTCAACCCCACCATGATGGACAACTGCAAGGGCATGAGCTACTATTCGTCCACCATGAACGGAAATGCCTTTACTCTGCTCAAATTTATGGGCAACAGAGTTTACGCCGACAAGGTAAGCTCGGTATACAACATTTCAAGCCCCGTTCAGAACAGCCTTTTCGGTGTGAAGTATTTCATCGACTACTCCAATAACCTCGGATGGGTTGTTCCAGGCACGGTCGCTCATATGGACGCCAGCGAGGACGGCGAGGACGCTCCAATAAGATGCAACACCACCGCTCTCCCCATCGTCTACCCTGTTTCCGACGATATAATCAACTACAGTACTGACAAGTATATCCGTGGTCTGGACAATCATATGTCGCTCCTTTCCGCTATGCTGGGCGAGGAATGTAAGCCGTACATTTCCTTTGAGCCTGACAGCGTTGAGCCTGTAAACTGCACACTCACCGAAAGCGACGACCTCGACCAGAAGTTCTATCACCGTGAGGACACGGAAAAGGACGTTTCTATAAAGTATACCTACACCACTCCGAAAACAGGCTTCTATTTCCTCAGCCACAACTTCCGTGCAGGCTCGATACACGTTCTCGCTCCGAATCTGGACAGAACCTTCAACAGCTACTCAGGCGCTTTCGGCTACTGCGGATACCTTGAAGCAGGCTCGGTAATGACTGCCGAGTTTACCGCATCCGACATCAACATTGGCTGTCACGGTCTGACTATGTACTACATGGACGAGGGTGTCTGGGACAGAGCTTACAGAAAGCTCAGCAACGGCGCTATCACTGTCACCCACGCTGATGGTACTACGATAGAGGGCGACGTGGAGCTTACGGAGAACAGGCTCATGCTCATGACCGCTGTTCAGGACGGCGGCTGGGAAGTGTACTGCGACGGAAAGAAGATAACATCACAGACGGCAGTCGATGTTTTCCCGTGCTTCCGTGTGCCCGAGGGCAAACACCATCTTGTTATGAAGTATCACGTTCCGGGGCTCAGGTCGGGCGCTGTAATATCTCTTTTAGCGCTTATCTCTCTTATCATCCCCTGCTTTTCAAAGAAGAAAAAGGATGAGGAGGAAGATGCACCGACAGGTGAAGCCACTGCTCCTGTGGAGGGTGAAAAAGCTAATGAAACAGTTGAAGCTGAGACTGCGGAAACAGTAAATGATAGTGAAGAAAGGGCAGAAGAATAATTTTGAGGCTGACATCCGATATTGGGTGTCAGCTTTTTGTTTGTCGTGCATTTGCTCTTTTAACCAAAAACTTCCCAACTTTTACTTGTATTCTTTAAAAAATTATGATATAATATGTATATTATTTTTCATATGCTAAACAGCAAAAGGAGTGACATCAAAATGAACACCCCCAACATTCGTGCTTCAAGTGTAAGTATTCTTTTCCCCGACGGCAGTACAGACGGGTTCAGAGAGCTGCCCGAGACCGTTATCCACGATCTGGGACTTGATACCATATGCACCGAAATAACCGATGATCCAAAAGAACAGCGGCTCATCCTCAATATCCTCTCCAACACCTCCCCTGACCCCCGTGTCACCGATTACCGTCAGAAGGTCTTTGCGGATATCCTCGCTCTCCCCGACCTGCGGAAAAAAATAATTGAGCTGTTCGACAGGCTGGAATTTATAAGGAATTTCGGTACAGTCGCAAAAAGCACCGACGAAAAGCTCGGGCTTTGGTATCTCCTGCACCGCCTTGACGAGCTGAACGACTATATCACCTGCATTGAGGCTATGCGTGAGTGCCTTTCCGATGCGTCTGTTTCCTCGGAGGGACTTGTCCGCTTCCGTGATTATATCGACTCCCTCTACAGCGACGCCTGCTTTGCCGAGATGAAAAAGGATATCGCCGAGCTGAAAGCAAAGTCCGCCGATATCCAAAGCGTTACCATCGGTGTCAACGTCAACTCAAAGTTCGAGGCGGTCAGCATGGGGCTTATCTCCGTCAACAGCAAGCCTTTCAAAAAATCGGGAATCGTCAATAATTTTGCCGACGCTTTAAGTTCAAAAAACAAAATAAAAGAGGACAACGAGTGGGACGGCGATATGCACTATCACCAAATTGAAAGCAGCGAAAAGCTCAGTCCGTCCGCTTTCATCAATAAAGCCGGCGGTTTCCTTGCCATGAACCAAAACCCGTTCCTCGACGCCATTTCACGTTCGACTGTCGTAAATATGCCCGATTCCGACACTTCCTCGTCCTTTACCCTTTATCTGGACAAGGTGGTGAATAAAATCCTCGACAACCTTATCAAAAGGCTTCGTGATGTGCTTTCCAAATATGTGGACGTGGCTATTGCCGATATCACCCGTCAGATACCCGAGTTCATTTACTATATCCGCTTTGCCGAATATATCAGTGCTCGGCAGGAAAAGGGATTCCGTTTCTGCGAAGCAAGGACTTCCGAGGACAGCGATATCACTATGGACGCAAAGGGACTGTACAATCTCAGGCTTGCCGATAACCTTGAAAGCGCCGACGAGATAGTGTACAACGACCTTTCCTTTGACAAAAAGCACAGCATTTACATATTAACAGGCGCTAACCGTGGCGGTAAGACTACCATCACTCAGGCTGTGGGACAGCTTTTTGTGCTGGCTCAGGGCGGTATCTCCGTGCCTGCTTTCGAGTTCACTTTCTGCCCTGCCGACTGCGTTTTCACACACTTCCCTGCCGACGAAGACAAGACTATGGACCTCGGCAGACTTGGTGAGGAATGTGTGAGATTCAGGGACATTTTCTCCCAGTGCACCGAAAAAAGCCTTGTACTGCTGAACGAGACCTTCTCCACCACCTCTTTTGAGGAGGGCTGCTATATCGCTAAGGACTCCATCAGGGCGCTGACGGTGAAGAATGTGCGTACCATCTACAACACCCATATGCACAAGTTAGCCGAGGATACCGCTGAGTACGGCGGAAACGTGTCATCGCTCATTATGAAAAGCGACAACGGCAAGCGTTCGTTCAAGATAGCCGCCGCACCTCCCGAGGGGCTTTCCTACGCTCACGACATCGCTGAGAAATACGGTGTTACATTTGAAATGTTAACAGGGAAATAAGTACACTTGCAGTACACTTAAAAACCATCTTTGGGTATATATTTTTTTAATACCTCTGACACTTCCCGATTTACAGCCAAAAATTTTTTGTTATTTTTTTATCGGAAACTATTGACAAATGTGCATATGCGTGATATAATGTAATTGTTCGATAAGTACACTTGATAACATTCAAGTACATCAAGAACTATAATTATTGTTAGAGAGGGCTTGTGGTCATGGAATGAATGTTATGGACACAAGCTCAGAAAGAGGAGGAAATTATCATGTTTTTCAAAAAGACTATCGCAGGTATCGCTGCACTCACAACCGTTGCTGCTATGTCAGGCGTGACCGCTTTCGCTGCCGAGGATGAAGTTGCTAAGGATAACGGCTACAAGGACGGTACTCTCAACGCTCTCGTTTATTCCGAAGACAATAAGACTACACTTGACTGCCGCTACTACGATGCTCTCCCAAGCGTTCCTTACGTTAAGCTCACCGATTTCTACAAGAACTGGAGCAGCAAGGAGCTCGAAGTAAAGAACAACAATGACGGTACTTTTGAAGTAAAGTCTTCTTTAGGCGCTGTTGGTATTATCGATATAAACGCTGATACTATCAAGACTGACGATGCAGGTTATTTCTATTCTACTGAGGATGAGGTTGAAGCTGACAGCCCTCTGAATGACCTCTACGTTAAGGACGATCCGCAGGAGCGTAAGATACTTGCTTGTACCATCGATCTCGGCGCTTACAATATCGATATCATCGCTGACAATGACGATATCTGGTTCCCTGTTCCTACTCTCTGCGATATTTACGTAACAGGCTATAAGAATCCATTCTACATGGACAATACTCTCTATTTCGGCGGAGAGCTTATGACTCCTTTCTCCATCACTGAGATCCCGATGAGCGATGAGCGCCTTACAGGTATCGCTGAGGCTTCTTATGAAGGGGTCAGCAGACCTCAGGATCTTATCGACTACAACTACAATGAGCTTTGCTTCTCATTCGATCTTACCTACGGCTTCCCGGGCAGACCTTACTTCACTCCTCTGCTGAAGGAAAAGGGTCTCGATGGTATGCTTTCAGAGGGTAATGACAGCACAAAGAAAATAAAGGAGCTTCTCCTTTCTGATGATATCGCTTCTTACACTGCCGGATTCGATCTTCTCAATACCTACCTCTGGGACGGCGGTCACACTCAGTTCGCTGCTATTCCCGAAGTAAATCAGGCTATATCACAGAAGATCAGCGAAGAAATAGGTCCATCACTGGAGGTTTCATTGGAAAATTCTTCCGATTTTAACGCTGATATCACAAATATGATGGCAACACTGGAATGGGCTAAGGCTGCAAGAGATGAAATGATAAAGGATGTTGATTACATCGAGACAGTTGAAACCACTGAAACAGAAGTCGGCTATATCTACTGCGAAAAGGACGATGTTGCTTTCTTTAGCTTCGACGGATTTGACACTGACAGAGCTGCATGGGATGCTTACTATCACAGCGACGGTGAAATGCCCTCCGAAGTTGCCTCAAACTTCTACAAGTGCGTTGTAAAAGCAGATCATAACCCGAAGATCAAGAAGTTCGTTATCGATATGGGTACAAATACAGGCGGCGATTCTATGGTTTTAGCTTACATGATGAGCCTTATCGCTGATGTAAACAAGCTGGACGTTTACCTCCCTGCATACGATATTATCGATTCAACTACATATAAGGTAGATAAGAACTTCGACAAGGTGCTCGACGAAAAGGATACTGATTTCAAGACAGACCTCAAGTTCGGCGTTATCACTTCAAACTCATCATTCTCCTGCGGTAACCTGTTCCCATCTATGGCTCACGATAAC
Organism: Ruminococcus sp.; assembly: GCA_017479805.1. Taxonomy (GTDB): domain Bacteria; phylum Bacillota; class Clostridia; order Oscillospirales; family Ruminococcaceae; genus Ruminococcus. The sequence goes on along the minus strand of JAFVBU010000207.1, from coordinate 1,334 downwards.
GGAATGGTGCTCATAGGCGAAACAAGCGGCGGCGGTGCTTGTGCAATTCAGGTTCGTCTTACTGCTGACGGAAACATATACGTTCTTTCATCAGGCATTTGCCTCGTTGACAAGGACGGCAACAGCATCGACCTCGGTATCAAGCCCGATTATGAGAATGTAAAGATAAACGAGGACGGCAGCAAGGACTTCTCCGAAACCTACAACTTCAAGAATATCAGCAATTACTTCAACGATTTCTACAAGCTGACATCCGACGCTGAGACTACAACTACTACAACTACTGCAACAACAACTACTACAACTACAACATCTGCAACTACTGAGACTACAACAGAAAGCACAACCTCAAAGTCAACAGAGAGCACTACAACTACAGCTGCAGAAGAAACTACAACAACTACTACCACAAAGACAGAAGAGAAGAAGTATTTCGCTCCTCTCAGCAAAATGGGCGAAATGGCTGCTGCTGACTATGAAGCTAAAAACGGCACTGCTCCTGCTGATTCAGTATTAAAGGACAACGGCGACGGTTCATTCAGCATTATTCTTTCAGACGACAAGGGCAACGTTCTCGATACATACACCGTTGACGGCGAAACATGCAAGGGCAAGGACAGCAAGGGCAACGATGTTGATCTTCCTCAGACAGGCAACAACTCCGTAAAGACTGTTGCTGCTGCTGCTGTTGCTGTTGGTCTTATGACTGTAGGCGCAGGCGCTGCATACGTTTCAGGTGTTGGACGCAAGAAGCAGGATAATGAGTGATCCCGAAAAGAAATTTTCAAAGAAACAGCTTATCTGCTTTATCGCAGGTGTGACGGCTTTTGCTGTGGGCTTCGGTATTCTCTCTTTTCTCGGTATCAGAAAGATATGCAGAGAGGTCCACAAGCATAAGCTGATGAAAGAAAATATCGTTGTGGAGATAGACGAGCTTGATATCAAGGCACCTGTTCTGGAGGGAACGGAGCAGTCTGTTCTTTCCGAGGGCGCAGGGCATTTCGTCGGCACAGGCAGAGTGGGCAAGGGAAATTTCTGCATTGCCGCACACAGCAGTGTTATCTACAAGGAATATTTCAACAACCTGAATAATGTGCTGAAAGGTTTGGATATCGTGCTGTACGATATTGATAAAAATGCTTCACATTATAAGGTGTCGGACTTTTTCATTGTTGAGCCATCGGAAACGTGGGTGCTTGACGATATGGGCGACGACAGAGTGACGCTGATAACCTGCACGGACGACGGCACACAGAGACTTGTGGTCGTGGGACTGCTGGAGAAATAGTTTTTGAGAGGGTACATTTTGTGCCCTCTTTTTGTTGATTAGAGGG